>JBDTUO010000328.1:0-3905 GCA_040007675.1 Rubrivivax sp. | reverse complement strand
TCACATGGGCCGGCAGCGCCGGCTAGAGCGATGTCGCCGCGCGCGCGGCCTGGTCGTACATGCCCGACATCGTGCGCAGCAGCCGCGCCAGCGTGCCGATGTCGGCGTTGAGCTCGCTGTCGAGGCTGCGCACCAGGCACTGTTCACGCACCGCGCGGTAGCGCTGCACCAAGGCCTCGCCTTCGGGCGTCGGGCTGTACAGCACCTCCTTGCCCGGGCGAGTGGTCTGTGCCAGGCCGGCAGCCACCAGCTTCTTCAGCGAGTAGCCGACGACGTGCGTGTCTTCGACGTTCAGCATGAAGCCGATGTCGGCCAGCTTCTTGCCGCGCGCACGATGGCACAGGTGGTGCATCAGCAGCACGTCGGTGATCGTCAGCTCGGCACGGCCGGCCGCCGCCATGCAGCGCACGGCCCAGCGCGCGAACGCGTTCCAGGCGACGATCAACCCGAACTCGAATTCCGACAGTTCGACGCTGCGCGGCGACACCAGGTGCGACGACGAGACGATGCCGCCGGCGGCCGCGGCCGCGGCCGCCGGCATGGCCACCAGGGGGGGCACGGGGGGCGCGGGCGGCGGCGAGGAGAGGGCACGGGCCTTGCGGGACATCGGAGCGACGACGCGGGCAAGGCGTCGATGTTGACAATTTATTGACAATTTATCGCAACGGTCCGTAGACTTCAATGCCGTTGATCGCCGACCGGTGGCTCTCGTGGCAAACCCGGTTCCGCCGCGGCGGGGCACGCATCATGCTTCGTCCCTTCGATCCGTTCCTTCCTTCCTTCCAGGAGACTCCATGCCCGTGATGCGCTCACTGTTCGGCGCCGCCGCCACGCTCGCCCTGACGTTGACCGCCGCTGCGGCCCACGCCCAGGCCAAGTGGGACCTGCCGGCCGCCTACCCGGCGAACAACTTCCACACCGTCAACATCCAGCAGTTCGCCGACGACATCGACAAGGCCAGCGGCGGCAAGCTGAAGATCACCGTTCACGCGAACGCGTCGCTGTTCAAGGCGCCGGAGATCAAGCGGGCGGTGCAGGGCGGGCAGGCGCAGGTCGGCGAGATCCTGCTCGCGAACTTCGCCAACGAATGGCCGATCTACGCCGCCGACGGCATGCCTTTCCTGGCCGACAGCTACGACGACGCGATGAAGCTGTACCAGGCGCAGAAGCCGCTGCTCGACAAGAAGCTCGGTGAGCAGGGCATGCAGCTGCTGTATTCGGTGCCGTGGCCGCCCCAGGGCATCTACGTGAACAAGCCGATCGCTTCCGCGGCCGACCTCAAGGGCGTCAAGTGGCGTGCCTACAGCCCGGCCACGGCGCGCATCGCCGAGCTCGTCGGCGCGCAGCCGGTCACGGTGCAGGCCGCCGAACTGCCGCAGGCGATGGCCACCGGCGTCGTCGAGAGCTACATGTCCAGCGGCTCGACCGGTGTGAACTCGAAGACCTACGAGCACCTGAAGTACTGGTACGACACCCAGGCCTGGCTGCCGAAGAACGCCGTCATCGTCAACAAGGCCGCGTTCGATGCGCTCGACCCGGCCACGCAGGCCGCGGTGAAGAAGGCTGCGGCCGAGGCCGAAACCCGCGGCTGGGCGGCGAGCAAGGTCGAGAACAGCAAGTCGATCGAGCAGCTGAAGGCCGGCGGCATGAAGATCGAGACGCCGTCGGCGCAACTCAAAGCCGACATGAAGAAGGTCGGCGACACGATGCTGACCGAGTGGCTGGACAAGGCCGGGCCCGAAGGCAAGCAGCTGGTCGAGGCGTTCCGCAAGTAGAGCGCGCGCGGCGGTCGGCGGCGCACCTCATCGACCTCGCGCCGTGCGCCGCGCGCTCGACCAGCTCTACGATGGCGCCGCCTGGCTGGCGGCGGTCTGCATGATCGGCCTGCTGGTGATGGTGCTGCTGTCCATCGTCAGCCGGCTGCTGCACTTCCACGTGTCGGGCACCGACGCCTACGCCGGCTACCTGATGGCCGGTGCCGGCTTCCTCGCGCTGGCGCACACGCTCAAGCACGGTGAGCACATCCGCGTCACGCTGCTGCTGACGCGGCTCCAGGGCACGGCGCGGCGCGCCCTCGAGCTGTGGGCGCTGGCGGCGGCGAGCGCACTCGCCGGACTGGCGGCCTGGTACAGCGTGCGGCTGGCCTGGCAGTCGCACACCTTCAACGACATCTCGACCGCGAACGACGCGACGCCGCTGTGGATTCCGCAGCTGGCGATGGCCGCGGGCAGCCTGATCCTGCTGATCGCGTTCGTCGACGAGCTGGTGCTCGAATGGCAGGGCCGGCGCGCGCCGGCGCCCACCGGGCCCGAGGCCACGCACCATGAGTGACTTCGCGATCACCGCGCTGCTGATCGCGGCGCTGTTCGCGATCCTCGGCAGCGGCGTGTGGATCGGGCTGACGCTGTCGGGCGTCGCCTGGATCGGCATGCAGCTGTTCAGCAGTCGGCCGGCCGGCGACGCGATGGCGGTGACGATCTGGGGCGCGGCATCGAGCTGGACGCTGACCGCGCTGCCGCTGTTCGTCTGGATGGGCGAGATCCTGTTCCGCACGCGGCTGTCGCAGGACATGTTCCGTGGCCTCGCGCCGTGGATGCAGGCGCTGCCGGGGCGCTTGCTGCACGTCAACGTCGTCGGCTGCACGATCTTCGCCGCCGTCTCGGGGTCGAGTGCCGCGACCTGCGCGACGATCGGCAAGATGAGCCTGCCGGAGCTGAAGTCGCGCGGCTACCCGGATTCGATCTCGATCGGCTCGCTGGCCGGCGCCGGCACGCTCGGGCTGCTGATCCCGCCGTCGATCATCATGATCGTCTACGGCATCAGCGCCGAGGTCTCGATCGCGCAGCTGTTCGTCGCCGGCGTGCTGCCGGGCCTGCTGCTGGCGCTGCTGTTCTCGGGCTACCTCGCCGGCTGGTCACTGCTGCACCCGGGCCGCGTGCCGCCGCGCGACGACACGCCCGGGCTGGCGCACAAGCTGCGTGAGTCGCGCCACCTGATTCCGGTGGTGGTCCTGATCGGCTCCGTGCTCGGCAGCATCTACGGCGGCATCGCCACCGCGACCGAGGCGGCGGCGCTCGGCGTCGTCGGGGCGCTGGTGATCTCCGCCGCGCAGGGCTCGCTGACGTGGCAGACCTTTCGCGACTCGCTGTTCGGCGGCACGCGGCTGTACTGCATGATCGCGCTGATCCTCGCGGGCGCGGCGTTTCTGACCTTGTCGATGGGCTACATCGGCCTGCCGCGGCACCTGGCCGAATGGATCGCCACGCTGGGCCTGACGCGGCTGCAGCTGCTGCTGGCCTTGATGCTGTTCTTCATCGTGCTCGGCTGCTTCCTCGACGGCATCTCGATCGTCGTGCTGACGATGGGCGTGATCCTGCCGACGGTGCAGGCCGCAGGCATCGACCTGCTGTGGTTCGGCATCTTCGTCGTCCTCGTCGTCGAGATGGCGCAGATCACGCCGCCGGTCGGCTTCAACCTGTTCGTGCTGCAGGGCATGACCGGGCGCGACATCGGCTGGATCGCACGCGCGACGCTGCCGTTCTTCGTGCTGATGGTGATCGCGGTCGGGCTGATCTACCTCGTGCCGGGCCTCGCGACCTGGCTGCCGGCGCAGATGCGACGGTGATCCGAGCGCACCCGACGTGCAGCGTGCGGTCGCCGGAGATCGCCGGTGGGTGCGAACTTGAGACACGCTCGGAGCCGAGTTTCGACAGGTCGGCGACGTCTGCGTTGCTGAAGGTCGATGCCGCTGCGCGGGCCGAGCGCTCCCGGCACATTGCGGACGGTCGTCATGGTCTGCCGTGAAGGAAGGCACTCGACAATCGAGCGAGCCACGGGCGGCGGGCACCCGCCCACTCCATGTCCCCCGGGCCGGGCTGCGCCCGACCCTCCTCCTTTACTTGCGT
>JBDTUO010000327.1:0-3925 GCA_040007675.1 Rubrivivax sp. | reverse complement strand
GCGCGTCGCTGCCGTTGCGCTTGATCTGGTTGACGCACAGGTTGCTGTGCGCGCCATAGCTGAGGCCGACCGACGCGCTGGCTCGGCTGATCTCCTCCATCGCGATCATGTGCGCGAGGTAGCCCATCTCGGCGCCGCCGTAGGCCTCCGGCACGGTGATGCCGAGCACGCCGAGCTCGCCCATCTTGCGCCACAGGTCCATCGGGAACTGGTCCGAGCGATCGATCTCGGCCGCCCGCGGCGCGATCTCGGCATCGGCGAACGCGCGCACCGTGTCGCGCAGCGCGTCGATGTCCTCGCCGAGCATGAAGTTCAGGCCGGGCAGGTTCATTCGGATCTCCTGGTGGGCAGACCGTCTCAGCCCGCGAGGCCGCGCCCGAGCACGGTCATCACAGTGGCGGTCATGGTGGCGATCAGCGTCTCGTCCGCGTTCGGCGCCGCCCGCTGCCAGGCCCGACCGTCGACGACGCTGATGGTACGGCCGGCCTTCGTGACGCTGCCCTCGAAACGCAGCGCCGGGCCGCGCGCCGGCGCGATCAGGTTGACCTTGAACTCGATCGTCAGCACCGCGGCGTCGGCCGGCATCAGGGTGAACGCCGCGTAGCCGCAGGCGCTGTCGAGCGCGGTGGCGACGATGCCGGCATGCAGGAAGCCGTGTTGCTGCGTCAGATCGGCGCGGTGCGACATGCCCAGCTCGACCCGGCCCGGCTGCACCCCGTCGAGCGTGACGCCGAGTGTCGCCATCACGGTCTGGCGCGCGAACGAGGCGCGGGTGCGGGCCGCGAAGTCGGCGTCCGGAGGGGTCGGCATGGGCCCGCTCACCGGGGACGTGCGCGTGCGGCCGTCAGCAGACCGCGACAGCGCGCCTCGTGCTGCGTGATCTCGACCAGCGTCAGCTCCACGTCCTCCCGCTGGCGCTCGAGCTGACGGCGGTGGTCGGCCAGCACGCCGAGGAAGGCCTGCAACTGGGACACGGTGTCGGACGGCGACTCGTACATGTCGACCAGCTGCTTGATCTCCTGCAGGCTCAAGCCCAGCCGCTTGCCGCGCAGCGTCAGCTTCAGCCGCGTGCGGTCGCGCTGCGAGTACACGCGGTTGCGTCCCGCGCGCGAAGGCGTCAGCAAACCGACATCTTCATAGAAGCGGATCGCCCGCGGCGTGACCTCGAACTCCTGCGCGAGTTCGGTGATCGTGATGGGCGCGGGCGGCAACTCCGCGCGCGGCGTGGCGAGCATCGACTGGTTTCCGTTGACGTAAACGTCAATGTAACGCATCGCCTGCCGTACTTTCGCGCATGCGGTCGCCTGGCGGGCGCCAATCCGGGCGCTAATCCGGGCGCGCCCGGGATCGCGGCGCACCTCGGCAGACGACCCGGGGCGCGGCGCGTCAGTCGAACACCGGCACGACGCCGTCGCGCAGGTGGGTGCGCGCCTGCTCGTAGCCGGGCAGCACCGAACGAACCACGCTCCAGAACGCCGGGCTGTGGTTCATCTCGCGAAAGTGCGAGAGCTCGTGCGCGACGACGTAGTCGATTACCGGCAGGCCGAAGTGCACGAGCCGCCAGTTCAGGCGCACCGAGCCGTCGGCGCTCGCGCTGCCCCACCGCGTGGTTGCCGAACTGAGCGCGAGTCGCCGCACGTGCACGCCCAGGCGAGGCGCGAAGTGCGCGCAGCGTTCCTCGAACAGGCGGCGCGCCTGCCGCTGCAGCCAGCCCTGCACCGTGTCGCGGATGCGCTCGGGCACGGCGTCGTGCGGCAGCCCGAGGTGCAGCGTCCGCCGCGGCACGCCGGGCAGCCCGGTCGCGTCTGCCTGCAGCACCGCGCCAGTGAGGCGCGGGTCGAGCACCAGCACGACCGCCTCGCCGAGGAAAGGAATGTGGGCGCCTTCGCGCCAGTCGACCCGCGCCGCGAGCTGGCGGCGGGCCCGCTCGCGCTGCTCGTGCAGCTTGCGCAGTATCCAGTCTGCCCGCGCCTGCAGCACCGACTCGATCTCCGCCGTGCCGACCCCGCGCGGCGCGCGCACGGCCAGTCCTTCGGGCCCGATACTGAAACCGATGCTGCGGCGCCGCGCACGCTGCAGTTCGTACGCGATGCGGTGCCCCGAGAGAAGCACGGCGTGGCGCGCGTGCGGCGGCGCCCGCCACGGCACCGCGGTGTCGACCGGCACGCTGCCCGCCCGTGTCGCAGGCGGGCGCGTCGGCAGGTCGGCCGGCGCCGGAACCGGGGCCGCCGCCGTCGACCCGGGCTGCGGCGCCGCTGGCTCGGGCGGCGTGTGGCCCGCCTCGTCGAACAGCGACAACTGCGCAGGCGGCGGCACGGCAGGCGGTGCTGGCATGGTGGGTTCGGGCAAGACCGCGATCGCGCGCATCAGGACGGCACGTCGCCGGCGCGCCCGGCAGGGTGCTGCGGCACCGTCCGCGGGTAGGCGCTCGGGTCGATGCGGCGCATCTCCGCCTCGATCCAGGCCTCGACCTGGCGCGTCAACTCATCGGGCTGGCGGCCGGCGACCGGGATCGGCGCGCCGATCGAGATGTCGATGATTCCTGGCCGCAGCAGGAAGCTCTTGCGCGGCCAGCAGGTGGCAGAGTTGACCGCGATCGGGACGATCGGCGTGCCGGTCGTGATCGCCAGCCGCGCCGCGCCGCTCTTGTACACGCCCTGCCCGCCACGGGGCGTGCGCGTGCCTTCCGGGAACATGATGACCCAGCCGCCCTGGTCCATGATGCGCCGGCCCTGCGCCGCGACCTTGTTCCAGGCCTCGGTGCGCTTGCTGCGGTCGATGTGGATCATGTCGAGCCGCCCGATGGCCCAGCCGAAAAAGGGAATCCACAGCAGCTCGCGCTTGAACACATAGGCCAGCGGGTGCGGCATCAGGGTCGGGAACGCGAAGGTCTCCCAGGTCGACTGGTGCTTGGGCGCAAGCAGCACCGCGGCCCGCTTGTCGGCTGCAACCGGCAACTGTTCGAGCCCGCGCACCCGATGGCGGATACCGCAGATCACGCGCGCACCCCAGATCGCCACCCGCAGCCAGCCGGCGCACATCCAGTACAGCGCCGTCGAGGAGAGGAACGGCGACACCAGCACCACGGCCAACCCCCACGGCGCGACGGTCACCGCCAGCCACAGCACGAACAGCAGCGAGCGCAGCGCGGCCAGTGCCTTCATCGCGTCTTCCGGTTCACTTGGCGGGCAACGCGCCGACGCCGGAGTCGACCACGTGGTCGCGCGTCAGCATCCACTCGGCGAAGGCCGCGAGGTCGCGGTGCACGCGCGTGTCGGGCACCTGTTCGACGATGCGCTCCAGCGCCGCGGCGTCGAGCGCGGCGGCACGCCCGCTCCGCACCAGGTGCGGCGGGCAGCCGGCGGCGGCGGCGGCCTGCAGGTCGCGCAGCGTGTCGCCGACCATCGGCACGTCGGCCGGGTCGACGCCGTAGCGGCGGCCGATGTCGAGCATCATGCCGGGCAGCGGCTTGCGGCAGTCGCAGGCATCCTCCGGCGTGTGGGGGCAGAAGAACACCGCGTCGACCCGCCCGCCGAGCGCCATCAGCGCGCGGTGCATGTGGGCGTGCACGGCGTTGACCACCGCCATGTCGATCATGCCGCGCCCGATGCCAGCCTGGTTGGTCGCGACGACGATGTGCCAGCCGGCGTGGTTGAGCCTCGCCACCGCCTCCAGCGCACCCGGCACCGATCGCCACTCCTCCGGCGCCTTGACGTGGTCCTCGCGGTACTCGTTGAGCACGCCATCACGGCCGACGATGATCAGCTTGACCTGGTGCATGGCATTCCTCACGGTGCGGCCAGCCGCGACAGGTCGGCGACGCGGTTCATCGCCGCATGCAGCGCGGCCAGCAGCGCGAGGCGGTTGCGCCGCAGCGCCGGGTCGTCGGCGTTGACCATCACGCCGTCGAAGAAGGCATCGACCG
>JBDTUO010000326.1:0-3937 GCA_040007675.1 Rubrivivax sp. | reverse complement strand
GCAGGCGAGTGAGGATCACTCACGTGGCGCCGGCCGCGCCGCGCTCGGACCCATCGACGCCGCGAGCGGCCAGTACACCCTGGTGCGTGCCGGCGAGCCTTCGAGCTTTGCCCTGCGCATCGATATCCAGCGCATGGTGCCCTGGGACACCTGGCCGCTGGCGCGCGACGGCCCGGTACGCGCCGAGCTCAGGCACGAAGCCCGCGTGATCGTGCTGCAGCCGGGGTCAACGGTCGAGGCCCGGCCCGCGGGTCTGACGGCAGGATTCCAGTTCTCCAAGACGCTGGACGCGGCAAGCCAGCCCTTCGACCTGCGGTTGCAGCGTGCCACCGGGCCGGCCGAGTGGCCCTGGCCTTGGCTGGCCGGCTGGTCGCTGTTCAGTGCGGCGGCACTCGCGGCGCTGGCGGGTGGGCGTCGCGGCAGTCGTGAGCGCCGCCGCGCGGTGGAACTGCTGCGTGTCGGACAGGTCGCGCGCCTGAACGCCATGGGTGAGCTTGCTGGCGGCATGGCGCATGAACTCAACCAGCCCTTGGCCGCGCTGCTCACCGGCACGCAGGCCGCAGGTCGCCTCCTCGACGACGACCCGCCGGCGCTGTCCGAAGCGCGAAGGGCAATGGCGCAGGCCGCTGCGCAGGCACGGCGGGCGGCCGACGTCGTCGCCCGGCTGCGCCGTTTGGTCGAAGCGCCGGACGCCACACCGCCGCGGCAGGTAGTGGATCTGGCGGTGGCGTTGCGCGCCGTGCTGGAGTTGCTCGAGCCCGAGATCAGGCGCCGCGGCATTCAGGTCTCCGTCGAAGGCCGGTCGAGCGCGGTGAATGCCGATCCGGTGGCACTCGAGCAGATCATGCACAACCTGATCGGCAATGCGATGAAGGCGCTCGACGAGGTGCCGACTGACGACCGTCATCTGTCCCTGACAGTTGCCACCGAGAACGGACATGGCCTGCTCAGCGTGCGCGACAGCGGGCCGGGCATCGATGCCGAAGCCTTGCCACATCTTTTCGAGCCGTTCTTCACGACGCGCCCGAAAGGTCAGGGGGTGGGCTTGGGACTCGGCTTGAGCCTGTGCGAGTCGCTGGCGCAGCGCATGGCCGGTTCGCTCAGCGCGCGCCATGCCACGCCGCGCGGCGCTGAGTTCCGTTTGACCTTGCCCCTGGCGCACAGCCAGGGTCTGTAGACACCGATGAACAACACCGGATCACCCTTGATCCAGCTCGTGGACGACGACGATGCGGTGCGTGAGAGCCTGGCGCTGCTGATCGGCACCGTCGGGCTGCGTGTCGCGCCGTGGAAGGACCCGCAGGCCTTCATCGACGGCTTCGACCGCGAGGCCATCGGTGCCATCGTGCTCGACGTGCGCATGCCCGGCCTCAGTGGCCTGACCGTGCTCGACCTGCTGCGCCACCAGGGCGCGGACCAGCCGGTGGTCATGCTCACCGGCCATGGCACGGTCGAGATGTGCCGACGTGCCTTCAGGGCCGGCGCGGTCGAGTTCCTGGAAAAACCCGTCGACGACGAGCCACTGCTCGAGGCGATCCATAACGCCGTCCGCTCGCACGTGCTTTCGCGCGAGCGCCATGTCGCCGACCGCGAAGCGCGCGAACGCTTCGCCAGCCTGTCGGCGCGGGAGCATGAGGTGCTGTCGCTGGTGGTCGCGGGCCTCACCAACAAGGAGATCGGCCGCGCGCTGGTGGTGTCGCCGCGCACGGTCGAGACCCACCGCGCCCATCTGCTGGTCAAGCTGCAGGCGCCGTCGCTGGCCCTGTTGATCCGCCGCTATGCAGCGCTGGTCGATGAGGCCGGGGCTGCGTAGTTCTACGCAGCCGCTCGCGTGTGCGCACGCATGGCGCTGCGGGCGCTCGGATTCCAGAATGCCCTGCGGTCACGTGGTGGCCGAGTGCAACTGGAGAACCCAATGAACAATTTTGCCCGCCTCTGCGTCATCGCCGTGGCCGCCAGCGTCCCCCTGGCCCAGGCGCAAGCCGTGCGCAGCGAAAAGAACATGTCGCTCGAACTCGCCAACCAGATCGCCGCCGCCAGCGTAGCCGCCTGCCAGGCCAACGGCTTTGCCGTGGCCGCCACCGTCGTTGACCGTGCAGGCGGCGTACGCGCCGTGCAGCGGGCCGACAACGCCGGCCCGCACACGCTGGCCGCCAGCGAGCAAAAGGCCTTCACCTCGGCGTCGGCGAAGACCAACACCCTGGCGATGATGGAGGCCGCGCAGAAGAACCCCGGCGCGGCGAACCTCGTCAACATCCCCGGCTTCCTGCTGCTCGGCGGCGGGGTGCCGGTGAAGGTGGGCAATGACGTGATCGGCGCAGTGGGCGTCGGCGGAGCCCCGGGCGGCCACCTCGACGAACAATGTGCAGTCGCGGCGCTCGACAAGATCAAGGACCAGCTGAAGTGAACCCGCTGCGCATCGCTCTGCTGGCCCTTGCGCTGTGTGCCGCTGCATCGCCCGCGGCGGCTCAGGTGCCACCGTCGCCGGCCGATATCGCCGGATACAGCGGTCTGCACGCCGCGGCACAGCATGGCAACGTGGCCGCGATCAAGCGGCTTGCCGGTGCCTCGCGCGCGGCGCGCGAGGCCCGCGATCCGCACGGCCGCACGCCCCTGCACGTGGCCACCTTCGCCCGCCAGCGCGAGGCGGTACGGGCCTTGATCGAGGCCGGCGCCGACTCTGGCGCACTCGAGAATGGCCGCTACGACGCGGTGACGATCGCCGCCGTGGCGGACGACGAGGAGACGCTTCGAGTACTCCTGGCCCTCGGGGCGAGCGCCAAGCTCGTGACCAGCCGCTACGACGGCACGGCATTGATCGCGGCGGCGCACCTGGGGCACGACGGCGTGGTGCGGCAACTGATCGCCGCCGGAGCGCCACTCGACCATGTCAACAACCTGCACTGGACGGCGCTGATCGAGGCCATCGTGCTCGGCGATGGCGGCGCACGCCATCAGCGCACGCTGCAGGCGCTGCTCGAGGCCGGCGCCGACATCCGACTCGCGGACCGCGAAGGCCGCACGCCGCTGCAGCTGGCCAAGGGCCGCGCTTACGAGCCGATGGTGCGCGCGCTGATGGCAGCGGGCGCGGATTGAATGGGCACAACCTGACGTCGGTGGCTTCAGGCCGCCGCTGAGGACGGAGCAATGGACGAACTGATCGAAACCCCGCCTGCGCTGCAGGTCAGCGAGTGGCTGAATACGCCGAAGCCGATCCACCTGGAGTCGCTGCGCGGCCGTGTGATCGTCGTGCACGCGTTCCAGATGCTGTGCCCGGCCTGCGTTTCCCTCAGCCTGCCGCAGGCCCTGCGCGTCCATGAAAGCTTCGACGCGCAGGACGTGGCCGTGCTGGGCCTGCACACGGTCTTCGAGCACCACGCGGTGATGACGGCAGATGCCTTGCGCGTCTTCGCCCACGAGTACCGGCTGCGATTTCCGATCGGCATCGATGAAGCTTCTTCTCAGGACCCGCTTCCCCTCACGATGCGCGCCTACGGCCTGCGAGGCACACCGAGCCTGTTGCTGTTCGATCGGCAGGGACGCTTGCGCCTGAACCACTTCGGTCACCTCGACGACTTGCGTGTCGGTGCACTGATCGGTCAACTGCAGGCCGAGGGCCCGATCGGTGACCGCGGCCCGCATGCTGCACTCTGAGCCGGGGATCTTCGGCCGTCGACTCCATGCGCGCGTGCACGCTCGGCCACGTGGCCGACGATGATCAGGCGGTCTAGCCCAGCAGATCGGCAAGCGCGCGTGCGATCACCTTGGTTGCCCGCCGCAGATCTTCCAGGTCGATGTGCTCGTCGGCGCGCTTGGCATTGCTCTCGAGCACCGTGCGTGGCCCGCAACCGTAAAGCACTGCAGGAATGCCACGTTCGCAGAACAGGCGCGCGTCGGTGTACAGCGGCGTGCCCGAGGCTTCGATCGGCTCGCCGAA
>JBDTUO010000325.1:0-3939 GCA_040007675.1 Rubrivivax sp. | reverse complement strand
GTCGAGCTTGCGCAGCCCGGGCAGGAACAGCTTGTCCTGCACCGCACCGTGCTTCAGGCCGGAGGCCTGCGCCGCCTGCGCGATTGCCACCGCCTCGCCGAGGTTGGTCGCGATCGGTTTCTCGCAATAGACGTGTTTGCCGGCGCGCAGCGCGTCGGCCAGCAGCTTCGGCCGCATCTGGGTCGTGCCGGCGTCGAAGAACACCGTGTCGGCAGGGTTCGCGAGCGCGGCGCCGAGGTCGGTGCCCCAGCGCTGGATGCCGTGCGCACGCGCCAGCGCCTCGATCTTCTCGGCATTGCGGCCGATCAGGATAGCGTCCGGCATCACCGTGTCGCCGTTGGCCAGCGTCACGCCGCCTTGCGCGCGGATCGCGACGATGGAGCGGATCAGGTGCTGGTTCATGCCCATGCGGCCGGTCACGCCGTGCATGATCAGTCCGAGGCGTCTGGTTCCCATCGGGGGCTCCTTCCCATTCAGTTCAGCGGAGTCAGTCGGTCCCAGCGCGGCGCGGCCGCCCGGGCGAAGCCGGGCCTATGCAGGCTGGACAGGTCGAGGCGGCCGCCGACGATGCGCAGGTGCACCCGGCCGGCGGCGTCACGTTCGTACAGGCCGGGCTGGGCGTCGAGGAAGGCTGCGGCCTCGTCGGCCGGCGCACTGCCGAAGCCGTCGACGTAGTGGTGCCCGTTGCGCTCGACGTCGGCGACGCCGAGGCTGGCCGCGAGCAGCGAATCCTGCTGCACCGCGAGGCCGGCCTGGCAGGTCAGGTCTTCGCCCGACAGCAGCGTGCCCGGTCGGTCCTGCAGTTCGACCGCGTTGCGCAGCGCGCGGTAAAGGCCCTTGCAGGCCTTGCTCGAGATGCCGCGGTAGCCGAGCGCCAGGCCCTCGTCGAGCGCGCTGTCGTGGTCGTCGGACTCGTCGAGGATCATCGGCCGGTCGATGCCCAGGCCGTCGACGCGGGTGGTGAGCGCGATCGCGCGCGGCAGCGGCTGCTCGAGCAGCACCGTGCGCCGGTGCAGCGTCGCCAGACCCGGCGTCTCGACCAGGCGGCGCCAGAAGTCCGCCAACGTGGCGGGGTCGGCAAAACTCTCGTTGCCGTCCAGCGTGACCTGCACGTCGTCGGTGGCCGGCAGCACGTCGGCGATCGCCGCCAGCCGCGCGAGGTCGGCGTCGGCGCGCCCACTCAGTTTGAGCTTGAAGCGGCGCAGACCGTAGCGCGAAATCGCGTCGGAAAGCGTGGCCGGCAGCCCGTCGTCCGGATCGGCGCCCGCATCGTCCGGCGTCAACCGGTCGGCCAGCCCGACCGTGTGGCGAACCCACACCGCGTCCGGCCGCGCCGGCCAGCGCAGCCGGGGCGCAAACGGGTCACCGAGCACCCCGGCGGGCACGCCGTCGCACCAGCCGCGGCCGACCGCCTGCAGCGCGGCGTCGGCGATGGCCTTGTCGAGCACCGCCGGACCGAACTGCGCGGCCAGCGCCGGCAGCCGTCCGGCGGTCGTGCCCTGCAGCGCTGATTCGCCGATCGTGTGCAGCACCCACGGATTGCCCGTGGCGCCGTGCAGCGCCTCGCGCGCGCGCCGCAGCGCTTCGCGCAGCTGTTCGAAGTTCTGCTCGTGCGTCAATGCGGGCGACTTGTCGAACCACTTGGGCACCATCAGCTCGGCACTCGCGCCGACCCAGGTGCGGCCTGCCACCTCGGCCTCGATGCGCACGAAGGCCTGCGGGCAGCGCGTCACGGTTGCAGCACCGAAGCGAAACGGCAGCCGCAGCACGACCGGTCGTTCGTAGAGCTCGACGCGGCGCAGCCGCAGCACCGGGGCGGAGGTGGCATTCGATGCGGCGGTCATCGCAGTCCTTCCAGCGCCCCACGCACGTAGCCGGCGCTGAACGCGGCACAGGCATCGGCATCCGGCTGGTAGTCGAAGGGCTCGATCGCGAGCCAGCCGCTGTAGCCTGCCGTGTGCAGCGCCTGCAATGCGGGCCGTACCGGCGTCGTGCCCTGGCCGGGACCGCGCCGGTTGTGGTCGTTCAGCTGCACGTGGGCGACGTGGCCGCTGGGCACCCAGCGCGCGAGCAGCGCGGCGGCGGGCTCCGACTCGCTGTACGTCGCGGCGCTGAGGTCGAGCATCGTGCGCAGCGCGGGGGACCCGATGGCATCCACCACTGCGGCGGCCTCGGCCACGGTGTTGATGACCGGCGTCTCGGCTGGCGACAGCGGCTCGATGCAGTAGGTCAGGCTGGCCGCGGCTGCGGTATCGGCCAGTTGCGCCCAGCCGGCCTGGCAGCGCGCAAGGGCGTCGGCCACCGATTGCCCCGGCTGGGGTGAACGCTGGTGCGGCGAGCCGTGCACCAGCACGTCGGCGCCGCAAGCTGCCGCGAAGCCGATCAGGCGCCGCAGCACGTCGACGGTGCGCTGGTGCAGCGCGGCGTCAGGGGTCGACAGCGACAGGCCGGCCGGCGCGACGAGCAGCCAGTGCAGCCCGGAGATGACGATGCCTTCGGCAGCCGCGGCGGCGGCCAGACGCTGCCCGGCGGCATCGGACCAGTCGAGGACGTCGGCGCCGACCGTGAAGGGCGCGACTTCCAGCCCGTCGAGGCCGAGTGCCGCCGCACGCGCGCATTGGGCGGCGAAGTCGCGGTCGCGCAGCACTTCGTTGCACAGCGCGAGTTTCATCACGGCGCGGACTCCGGCGACACCGGCGGGGGTCGGTGGCGCATCGACCACAGCTTCAAGCCGATGATGGCGACGATCAGCAGCGCCAGCGAGCCGGCGATCGGCCGCGTGAAGAAGGGCACCAGGCTGCCATCGGACAGCACGAGCGCGCGCCGCAGGTTCTTCTCGAGCAGGTCGCCGAGCACGATACCGAGCACCAGCGGCGCGATCGGGTAACCCCAGTGGCGCAGCACAAAACCGATGAGGCCGAACGCCAGCATCACCCAGACGTCGAACAGGCGGCCGGCGATGGCGAAGCTGCCGATCGTGCACAGCACGAAGATGATCGGCACGATCAGGTGCTGCGGCACGCGCAACACGAGCACCAGCAGCCGCGTCAGCGTCAGGCCGTAGAGCAGGATGCCGAGGGTGGCGAAGAACATCATCGCGACGACGTCGTAGATGAACTGCGGGTGCTCGATCATGATCAGCGGCCCCGGCTGCACGCCGTGGATGATCATCGCCGCCATCAGCACCGCCGCCGGCGCCGAGCCCGGCACCGCCAGGGTCAGCACCGGGATCATCGCGCCGGGCACGCAGGCGTTGTCGCCGGTCTCGGCCGCCATCAGCCCTTCGACCGAGCCCTTGCCGAACTTCTCCTTCTCGCGGCTCGCGCGCTTGGCCGCTGCATAGGACGACCAGGCAGCGACGTCCTCGCCGACGCCCGGCACGATGCCGACGCCGGTGCCGATCAGGCCCGAGCGGATGATGGTGCGCCAGTACTGGGTGACGTCGCGCAGGCGCGGCAGCACCGAATCGAAGGGGTTGATCTTGACCGGGAGGCTGCGCACGCGCATCGCGGTGAGCAGCTCGGCGAAGCCGAACGCGCCGACCAGCGCGGGCACGAGCTGGATGCCGCCGGCGAGGTCGCGCACGCCGAACGCAAAACGCTCGTAAGCGTATTGCGGCTCCTGGCCGATGGTGGCGACCAGCAGGCCGGCGATGCCGGCGATCCAGCCCTTCAGCGGGTCATCGCCCGTCAGCGTGCCGGCGATGATGACGCCGAAGAGCGCGAGCCAGAAAAACTCGTAGGCGCCGAACTTCAGCGCCAGCGTGCCCAGGATCGGCGTGAAGGTCGCGAGCATCAGCATGCCGATCAGCGTGCCGAGCACCGACCCGGTGGTCGCGATGCCCATCGCGCGCCCGGCGAGGCCCTGGCGCGCGAGTGCAAACCCGTCGAGGCACGATGCCGCCGACGCCGGCGTGCCCGGGATGTTGAGCAGGATCGC
>JBDTUO010000324.1:0-3968 GCA_040007675.1 Rubrivivax sp. | reverse complement strand
CCTCGACGAGGCCAAGGTCACCGTCGCCATGACCCGGCTCGACGCCATTTGGGACAGCTCTTCCCGGCCGAGCAGGCGCGCATCGTGAAGCTGCTGATCGAGAAGGTGATCGTGTCGCCCGACGACCTTGAAGTGCGGCTGCGCGCCAACGGCATCGAGCGCTTGGTGCTGGAACTGCAGCCAGCGGGTGCAGCCCAACCCGAGGAGGCATTTGCATGAGCGAGATCCGCATCCAGAAGACGGGCGAGCCCAACGTCATCGAGGCCAGCGATGGCCGGTTGAACTTGTCGGTGCCGATCCAGATCAAGCGGCGCAGCGGGCGCAAGTTGGTCACGCTACCGATCGACCCGGTGACAGGCGAAACGGCCAAGGCCAGGCCGTGGGACACGGCAACCACGCCGCTGCAAGTGGCGCTGGCCAGAGGCCACCGGTGGCTGGCCATGTCGGAGTGGGGCGAGGCCAAGTCCCTCAAGGAGATCGCCGCCCGGGAAGGCATCGACAAGAGCTACGTCAGTCGGATGGTGAACCTGAGCACGCTGGCGCCGGACAGCGTCGCGGCCATCCTGGATGACGCCATGCCAAACCACGTCACGCTGTTCGACCTGGCCGTCGATCCGCCAGCGCTGTGGGATGACCAGCGCGCCCGAGTCGGATGGACGCGCAGGGGGCAATACCAGGCGCGATCTGGACGCTGCCGCCACCACCGTCGTCCCTTCCGGGTAGCCAATGCAGCCTGATGGACCGGGGTCTATCGAAGGCGGTCCGGAGAGCCGCGTCACGCCTCGACTTCCGCGAAATCGCCGTTTCGACAGGTTCAGTGGTAGTCATCCTCTCGCTGATGTCGGATCGCCGAGATCGCGACTTCATGATCGCTGAGGATCTCGAACAACGCCACGTACCCGGCGCCTCCGAACGGAATGATGAGCTCCCGCTCAAGCGGATTGCCGCCGACCTTGCGGCAAGTGAAGGGATTGCTCGCCAGCACCCGCATCTCTTGGCGGATGGTGTCGAGTGCACGGATCGGCAAGTCCAGATCGCCGTGCTCCAGGGCGGTCTCGACCAGAAAGTCTTCGATGCGTTGCAGATCCTCAAGCGCCTCGCGCGTGAGGCTGACGGTGTAGGCCACACCTACTTGGAGGCGGTTCGCCGCCCGCGATGCTTGGCAATGCGCGCGTCGAGCCGCTCGCGCATGCTGTCCAGCGCTCTGTCAACTGGGTAGAACTCGCCAGTGGCCTTGGCCTTGGCCAACGATGCCTGGCCGCGCGCCAGGAATTCCTCCTGCGCCATGCGTCGTCGGGCCGCCTGCAGCGCCGCGGCCTCGACGAACTCTGAGAGGCTCTCGCCTTCGCGCAAGGCGGACTCGATCTCCTGGCGAACGGAGGGTTCGACGCGGACAGGAGGCAGTTGAGCGGACTTCATGGCATGAATGTAGCGCATTTGCTATGCGTCTTCAAGTGTCCTTGTCCTCGCCTCCACTTGACGTTTGACCTGTGATCGCAGTGAACCCCAAGCCTCCGCGACACTCGGGGATCCGGAAAAAAAAGGGCCCGGAGATCATCCGGGCCCTTGCTGTAGATGGTGGAACCGGGGGGAATCGAACCCCCGTCCGCAAGCCATCGTCGGACAGTTCTACATGCTTAGCTGGCTGATTTGGATCTCACCGGCCGACGCGCGCAGCAGCACGCTCGTCGTCCAGCCAGTCACCTAGATCTCGCCCCGTACCAAGTGACCCGGCACGGCGCCAGCCGATGTGAATGACCTCTCAGCTATTGGACCTTGCGATCCTCAAACCCGGCCCATCGGCCTGCCGTTGAGAGGCTCACCGGTTTTAAGCGGCGAGGGCGTACGAAGTATCGTTCGCAGTTACTTTGTTTCCAGTGGATTTACGAGCGAACTGGTGCTCGGCATGCCCTGTGTCGACTCCGTACCCACGTCGAAGCCTGATCGGTCCCAGGAACGGGGTAGTTTAGGGCAGGTGCAGCCAGTTCAAGAGGGCTTCGGGTTCGGCCAGCACATCATCGGCCCCCCAGGCCCCGGCGGGCTCGCCCTGGCCCAGGTAGCCCCAGCCGGCCACCAGCACGCCCATGCCGGCCGCCCGACCCGCCTGCACGTCGCGCAGGTCGTCGCCGACGTAGACGCAGCGGGCCGGCGCCACGGCGAGGCGTCGCGCCGCCTCGAGCAGCGGCGCCGGGTGCGGCTTTGCGTGCGGTGTGGTGTCGCCACACACGAGCACGGCGCATCCCGGCAGCAGCCCGAGGCCACCGAGCAGCGGCTCGGCAAAGCGGGTCGCCTTGTTGGTGACGACGCCCCACGGCAGCCCGCGCGCGGCAAGCGTGTCGAGCACGGCCCCGATGCCATCGAAGACCCGCGTGTCCTGCAGCAGCCGCTCGGTGTAACGCGCAAGGAAGGCGTCGCGCAGGCCGTCGAAACCAGGCTCGCCGGGGGCGACGCCGAACGCGGCACCGACCATGCCGCGTGCACCGGCGCCGACCATCGGCCGCAATACCGCCAGTGGCAGCGCAGGCAGGCCCCGGTCGGCGCGCAAGTCGTTGGCGGCACCCGCCAGATCGGGCGCACTGTCGACCAGCGTGCCGTCGAGGTCGAACAGCAGCGCACGCGTGTCTGCCGCCGATGGCATCGGCGCCACCCTGCCGCTCATGCACTCTTGCGCCACGCGGCGAGGTAGTTGACGCTGGTGTCCGCGCTCAGCGAATAGCGCTGCGTCAGCGGCTGGTAGTTCATTCCGCGGAATTGCACGAATTCCAGCCCGGCGTCGCGCGCGAAGCGCGCCAGCTCGCTCGGTTTGATGAAACGCTCGTACTCGTGCGTGCCGCGCGGCAACAGGCGCAACACGTACTCGGCGCCGAGGATCGCGAACAGGAAGGCTTTCGCATTGCGGTTCAGCGTCGAGAAGAAAACCCAGCCGCCGGGGCGCGCCAGCGCGGCGCAAGCGCGCACGGTGGACGCCGGGTCGGGCACGTGTTCGAGCATCTCCAGGCAGGTGACGACGTCGAACGAGCCGGGCTGCTGCTGCGCCAGTGCCTCAGCCGCGATTTCGAGGTACTGCACGCCGTCGACACCCGCTTCCAGCGCGTGCAGCCGGGCCACCCCGAGCGGCTTGGCAGCGAGGTCGATGCCGGTCACGCGGGCGCCGCGCCGCGCCGCGGCTTCGGCGAGGATGCCGCCGCCGCAGCCGACGTCGACCAGGGTCTTGCCACCGACGCCCGCCAGGCCGTCGATCCAGTCGAGCCGCAGCGGATTGATCTGGTGCAGCGGCCGGAACTCGCTGTCCGGGTCCCACCAGCGGTGGGCGAGGTCGCTGAATTTGGCGAGTTCCTGGGCGTCGACGTTGCTCATGGCAGCGATGGTAGCGGCGCGGTCACGCCGCGCCGGCGGAGTTTCGGGCCGGCGCGGACGCACCGGAGGCCGCCGGGGGCGGCCCGGAAAGCACAAACCCCGCCGGAGCGGGGTTTGAGGGAGCGGCTGCCCCGCTCACGCAGGGTGCCGAAGGCGCAGCGGGCCGCAGCCCGCTACCTTACTTCGTGCCGCGGGTGCCGACGACCTCGATTTCCACGCGACGGTTCTTCGCGCGGCCTTCGCGGGTCTTGTTGTCGGCCACCGGCTGGGTTTCGCCCTTGCCTTCGGTGTAGACACGATTCTTCTCGACACCCCTGCTGACCAGGTAGTCACGCACTGCGTTCGCACGCCGCACCGACAGGCCCTGGTTGTAGGCATTCGAGCCGATCGAGTCCGTGTGGCCGACAGCGATCACGACTTCCAGCGCGAGGCCCTTGGTCTTGTCGACCAGGTCATCGAGCTTGGCTTTCGCTTCCGGCTTCAGGACCGACTTGTCGAAGTCGAAGAACGCGTCCGCAGCGAACGTCACCTTCTCGCTCACCGGCTTCGGCGGCGGGGGCGGCGGCGGCGGCGGGGCCGGCGGCGGCGGCATGGCCGGCGCCTCACGCGGG
>JBDTUO010000323.1:0-3984 GCA_040007675.1 Rubrivivax sp. | reverse complement strand
GACGCGGTGGCGGTGAACACACGCACACCCGCCAGCGAGGCCGGAATGCAGGCCGACATGACCGAATGCTCGGACTCGGGTGCGATGATCTCGGCGTCGAAGACACCTTCGGCCTGGAAGTCGGTGAGCAGTTCCAGCACCGGTGTCTGCGGCGTGATCGGATACACCGGCACCACCTGTGGTCGCGCCAGCCGCGCGGCCCAGGCGACGGCGTGGTTACCGGTCAGCAGCACCGATGAGGCGCCGGAGTTCATCGCAACTCCTCGAGCATGATCATCGAGCCGGTCGGACATTCCTTCACGCACAGGCCGCAGCCCTTGCAGTAGTCGGTGAGCACGGTGTAGCCGTCGCCCGCGCGCTGCACGGCGAGGTCGGGGCAGTAGGTGATGCAGTTGTCGCACTGCGTGCAGGTGCCGCAGGAAAAGCAGCGCGAAGCCTCGGAGAGTGCCTGCTCGATCGCCAGACCGAGCTGCACCTCGCCCCCATGGAGCAGGCGATCCGGCACCGACCGCCTGGCGTCGGCGACGCGAGCCTGCGCGGGGTGGTAATGCAGATTGATCGACTTCAGGCCGACCGGCGGCAACACGTCTGGTGCGGCGGCGTTCGAGATGGGGAGTACACACAACTGCCGGTGGATGGCCAGTGCGGCGCGTTTGCCCATGCCGATGGCTTCGACCACGAAGCGCGCCGTGCTCGTCAGGTCGCCGCCGGCCCACACCCCCGCGGCGCTGGTGGCACCGTGCGCGTCGGTGTGCAGCAGCGTGTCACGGCACTCGACAGCGCCGGCGAGCGCGCTCAGGTCCGGGTCCTGGCCGATGGCACTGACGATGGCGTCGGCCTCGAGCGTGAAGCCGCTGCCTTCGACCGGCACCGCGGTGAATTGGCCGCGCTGCGCGCCGCGGACGAACTGCACACGCGTGCAGTCCAGCCGCAGGACGTCGGCGGTCTCGGCCACGCCACGCAGCATGGCCGCATCCACCAGCACGATGCCCTCTTCGAGCGCCTCGACGACCTCTTCGCGCTGCGCGGGCATTTCGCCTTCGGCTTCGAGCGCCAGGATGGTAACGGCGTGTCCGGCACGGCAGGCGCTGCGTGCGACGTCGAGCGCAGCGCTGCCGCCACCCACCACCACCAGCCTTGCGCCGAGCACCGGGGGCGTGCCGAGGCTGGCTTGCGCCAGGTAGTCGGCACCGTCGACTGCCCAGGGGCGGGTGTAGTCGAGTTGCGGCAGGCGCTTTTGCCGGACTGCGCCGAAGGCCAGGTAGACCGCATCGAATCTCGCGCGCAGGTCGGCCAGTGCGTGCGGCGTGGCCATCGGCTGGCCACAGCGCACCTCGACCCCCAGCGCGACGATGCGCGCGATCTCCCCGTCGAGCACGTCACGCGCCAGGCGGTAGGCGGGGATGCCGTAGCGCATCAGACCGCCGAGTTCGGCTTGCGCTTCGAACAGCGTGACTGCGTAGCCGCGGCGGCGCAGCTGGTAGGCCGCCGACAGGCCGGAGGGCCCGCCACCGACCACCGCGATGCGCTCGGAGCGCAGCGCCTCAGCCGCCGGATAGGCCCAACCTCGCTCGAGTGCCAGATCGCCGACGTGGCGTTCGAGCTTGCAGATCGACAAGGGTTCGTCGTGGCTGGCGCGGTTGCACGCGCTTTCGCAGGGGTGGTGGCAGATGCGGCCGATGACGGCGGGAAACGGGTTGTGGCGCGACAGCGTCTGCCAGGCGGCAGCGAAGTCTCGCGCGCGCGCCTGGCCGATCCACTCGGCGATGTCGCCATTCACCGGGCAGGCGACATGGCATGGCGCCGGCGCTCGCACATGCACGGCCAGCGCCGCGCGCCAGGTGCCGGTCTTGATGACCGCCGTACTGCCGGTGGTCCAGATGGCAGGGATCGGCAGTGGTGCCTTCACCGGACCGCACTGCGCGTCGCGCCCTGCGGGCTGCGGATTGGGCATCTCGGAGCGGCCCGGCGGGTTCATGCCGGCACTCCCTGCAGCTGGTCGTGCACGCGGCGAAAGCCTTCTTCGCACGCAGCGAGGTTCTCGTCGTGCAGCTTGGGCGCGCTGTCCGCCAGCGTGCGCTGCAAGACCTCCAGCGGCGGTGCGGCCAGCGTGCGCGCCAGCGCGCCCAGCAGCGCCGAGTTGACGATGCGCCCGAGGCCATGGCGGCGCGCGATCGCCAGGCCGTCGACAGGAATCACCCGGTAGCCGGGCAGAACGTGCTCGAAGTGCTCCGCGCTGCGCGCCGAATTGACGACGATGTGCGTGCCGGCATGCGCCGTGGCCAGCAGGCGCCCTTCGAGCAGGCTGGCGTCGAAGCACAGAATAGCGTCGGCACGTTCGATGTCGCAGCGCAGCCGCACCGGCCGGTCGTCGACGCGCAGATACGAGTTGACCGGCGTGCCGCGGCGCGCACCGCCGTAGCTGGCAAAACACTGTACCTGGCGTCCCTGGGCGAAAAAGGCCATCGCCAACAGGTTGCCGGCCGTCTGTGCGCCCTGGCCGCCGCGGCCCTGGATGATGATCTGAAGCACGCAGGGACTCCTGGTCGCGCACCCTGCGTTCAGGGTCGTCCGGCCGCAATCTAGTCCTGCGCTTTGAATTCGTCGAATTGATAGGCAGAATTCGATGCATTCACCAAACGAATACCGATGAACTTCCGGCAGCTCGACCTGAACCTGCTGCGCGTGCTGTGCGCGGTGCACCGCTGCGGCTCCGTGACCGAGGCCGGTCACCAGCTCGCCATGTCGCAGCCGGCGGTCAGCAACGCGCTGGCGCGTCTGAGGCGGCGTTTCGACGACGCGCTGTTCGTGCGCTCGCCGTCAGGGCTGCATCCGACGCGGCTGGCCCAACGCATCGCACCGCTGGTGGAGGCGCACCTGCGCGGCCTGGAGCTCGTGTTGAGCAGTGGCGAGACTTTCGACCCGGCGACCAGCGGCGTGCACTGGCGGCTGTCGCTGTCCGACCTGGGCGAGATGATGTTCCTGCCGCCGCTGGCGCGCGCGTTGCGCGCTGAATCGCCGCACAGCAAGGTGTCCAACATGTCCGTCGACGCAGCGCGGGTGAGCGCGGCGCTCGAGGCGCGCGACATCGACCTGGCCATCGGCATCCTGCAGCCGGAGCACGCGGGCATCGCCAGCGAATCGCTGTTCGACGAGCACTTCGTGGCGATCACCGGAAGCCACTGGCGCCCGGCCGTCGGGCGCGCGGGCAAGGGCCTGAGCACGCTGCAGCTGGCGCACGCCGACATGGCGGTCGCGGCGCCGACGGCCACCTTCCACGGCAGTGTCGAGCTGATGTTGACGCGGCTGAAGCTGAACGATCGTGCCGTGGTGCGCGCGCGCCACTACGGCGCGCTGCCCGACCTGGTCACGTGCACCGACCTGATGGCCATCGTGCCGCAGATGTTCGCCCGCTCGCTGGCCTCACGCTATGACGTGCGGGTCTGGGAATTGCCGGGCCACGGGCCGCGCTACGACGTCCGCATGGTGTGGCATCAAAGCGCGGCCACCGATGCGGCGCACGCCTGGTTGCGCGAATGTATTCGCCGCTTGTTCGCGCGCTCGGCCCAAGGCGTTCCGGCGCGCCGCTCACGGTCGCTCAGGGGTGGCGCGTAGCTGGCTGGTCGACAATCCACTGCAATGGCCACCGACATTGCTGCCGACGAAGCCGCGGCGACCCATCACTCCGCCTTCGATGACGCGCAGGCACTCATCACCGGCACGCTCTTCATTTCACTCGGCGTGGTGCTGTTCAAACAGGCGGGACTGCTGACCGGCGGCACCGCGGGCCTGGCCTTCCTGCTGCACTACGGCACCGGCATCAGCTTCGGCAAGCTCTTCTTCGTGATCAACCTGCCGTTCTACTGGCTGGCGTGGCGACGCATGGGACGACGGTTCGCGGTCAAGACCTTCGTCGCCGTGGCGCTGCTTTCGGCGATGACGGAATGGCAGCCGATGGCACTCGCGCTGGCGTCCGTGCAGCCG
>JBDTUO010000322.1:0-3996 GCA_040007675.1 Rubrivivax sp. | reverse complement strand
CATGTGCCGACAGTGCACCTCAACGTGCGCATGCTCGCTGCCCAGCCCGCCGGCGGCGCGGCGCCCGTGGTGTGGTTCGGTGGCGGCATGGACCTGACGCCGATCTACGGCGTCGAGGAAGACGCACGCCACTTCCACCGCGCCTGCCGCGACGCGCTGGCGCCGTACGGCGACGACCTGCACCCGCGCTTCAAGCGCTGGTGCGACGAGTACTTCGTCCTCAAGCACCGGCGCGAGGCGCGCGGCATCGGCGGCATCTTCTTCGACGACTTCGCCGAGCTCGGCGCCGCGCGCAGCTTCGAGATGACGGCGGCCGTAGGCGACGCCTTCCTCGGCGCGTACCTGCCGCTCGTGCAGCGCCGGCGTGCGCTGCCCTACGGCGAACGTGAGCGTGAATTCCAGCTGATGCGGCGTGGCCGCTACGTCGAGTTCAACCTCGTCTGGGACCGCGGCACCCACTTCGGCCTGCACGGCGACGGCCGCACCGAGAGCATCCTGATGTCGATGCCGCCGCTCGCCGCGTGGCGCTACGACTGGCATGCCGAGCCGGGCACACCGGAGGCCCGACTGCTCACGCACTTCCTGCCGCCGCGCGACTGGCTCGCCGCCGATGGCGACGACGACAGCGCCGCCGCTGCAGAGCGTGCCGGGACACAGGCATGACGCGCATCGGCCTGTTCGGCGGCACCTTCGACCCGCCGCACGTCGCGCACGTGGCGCTGGCGCACGCGGCGCTGGCGACCCTGTCGCTCGACGTCGTGCGCTGGCTGCCGGCCGGGCAGCCGTGGCAGAAGGCGCGGGCCGTCACACCGGCGGAGCACCGGGCGGCGATGGTCGCGCTGGCGATCGCCGACGAACCGCGCTTCGTGCTCGACCGGAGCGAGATCGATCGCACCGGCCCGAGCTTCACGCTCGACACCGTGCGCGCGCTGCAGGCCGCCGAGCCGGATGCACAATGGACGCTGCTGGTCGGCGCCGACCAGTACGCTGCGCTGCACACCTGGCAGGGCTGGCCGGAGTTGCTGTCGCGGGTCGTGCTGGCGGTGGCGAATCGCCCGGGCGCGGCGCCGCCGGTGCATGCCGACGTGCTGCGCCACCCGCACCGCGTGGTGCCGCTGCCGATGCTCGAAGTGGCCTCGTCCGACATCCGCGCGCGTGTCGCCCGGGGCCAGCCGATCGACGGTCTGGTGCCCCCCGAGGTGGCGCGCTATATTGACCACCACGCTCTCTACCGAGAAGGCAACGCCCACTGAATGGACATCCGCAAGCTGCAGCGCGCCATCGTCGATGGACTCGAAGACGTCAAGGGCCAGAACATCGCGATCTTCAACACCGAGGCACTGTCACCGCTGTTCGAGCGCGTGATCATCGCGTCGGGCACCAGCAACCGCCAGACCAAGGCACTCGCGTCGAGCGTGCGTGACAGCGTGCGTGCGCGCGGCATGCAGGTGCTGCGCACCGAGGGTGAGGCCAACGGCGAGTGGATCATCGTCGACTGCGGTGCGGCGGTCGCGCACATCATGCAGCCGGCCGTGCGCGACTACTACCACCTCGAGGAGATCTGGGGCGGCAAGAACGTGCGCGTCAAGCTCGGCGACACCCAGGTGGGCCTCGTGAAGGCGTCGACGCCCGGGAAGGCGGCGGCGTCGGCGTCCGCCAAGACCGGCGCGAAGAAGTCGGCATCGTCGTCGGTCAAGTCGCCCGCGGCGAAACCGCGCCGCGCGTCGCCCGGAGCGACATCGAAATCCGCGCCGCCGAAGCGGCCGGCCGCCAAGGCCGCGCGCAGCACCAACGGTGCGGCCGCGGCGCAACGGCCGCGCGCGAAGAAGCCGGCGGCATCCGGCCGCGGCTGAGCCGATGCGGGTGCTGGTGCTGGCGGTCGGCCAGCGTCAGCCGGCGTGGGCCGACGCCGCGTGTGCGGAGTTCGCGCGCCGCCTGCCGCCCGAGTGGCGTTTCGAGCTGAAGGCGTTGAAGGCAGAGCCGCGCAGTGCGGGCCGCACGCCCGCGCAATGCAGGGCCGCCGAGGCGCTGCGCTTCGAGCAGGCGCTGCACGGCCACGCGTGGCGGCGCATCGTGCTCGACGAACAAGGCACCCGGATCGACACCGCGGCCCTCGCGGCGCGCCTGCCGGCGTGGCAGGGCGACGGGCGTGACCTCGCCTTGCTGATCGGCGGCCCGGACGGCCTTGCCGCGCCGCTCAAGGCCGGCGCCGACGAATCGCTGCGGCTGTCGGACCTGACGCTGCCGCACGCGCTCGCCCGGGTGCTGCTGCTGGAGGCGCTGTACCGCGCCTGGACCGTGTCGGTCGGCCACCCGTACCACCGCGAATGATCGCGGCCACTCCGCCAGCGCTGTGGCTGGCGTCGCAGAGCCCGCGCCGGCGTCAGCTGCTGGCGCAGATCGGCGTCGAGCCGGGCTTGCTGCTGCCGGACGCCGACGAGGATGCCGAGGCGCTCGAAGCGCTGCAGCCGGGCGAGCCGCCGGCCGACTATGTGCAGCGCGTGACGCTGCTGAAGCTGCAGGCCGCGCTGGCGCGCCTGCGGCGGCGCGGTCTGCCGGCGGCGCCTGTGCTCGCTGCCGACACCACGGTGGCACTCGGGCGCGCCGTGCTCGGCAAGCCGGAGCACGCCGCCGACGCCGCCGCCGTGCTGGCGCGGCTGGCCGGCCGCACGCACCGCGTCCTGACCGCAGTGGCGCTGCAGGCGGGGCGCCGCCGCTGGACCACGCTGTCGGTGTCGCACGTGCGCATCGCGCCGCTCTCGGCCGCGACCATCGCCGCGTACGTCGCCACCGGCGAGCCGTTCGGCAAGGCCGGCAGCTACGCGATCCAGGGTGCGCTGGCAAGCTGGATCGAGCACATCGACGGCAGCCACAGCGGCATCATGGGGCTGCCGCTGTTCGAGACCGCGACGCTGCTGCGGCGTGCCGGCGTCGTGTTGCCGGTGTAGCGATCGTCGCCTGGGCGGCATGGCGCGCAGCCGGCGGGGCGGCGGGTGGATAGACTCGGGTCCAATGGCGAACCAGGACATCCTCATCAACTGGGCGCCGCAGGAGACCCGTGTCGCCGTGATCGAGAACGGTGCGTTGCAGGAGCTTTACCTGGAACGCACGCTCGAACGTGGGCAGGTCGGCAACGTCTACCTCGGCAAGGTCGCGCGCGTGCTGCCCGGCATGCAGAGCGCGTTCGTCGACATCGGCCTCGAGCGCGCGGCCTTCCTGCACGTGGCCGACCTGCACGACCCGAACGGCAACAACGGACCACGCGGCAGCGACGCGCCCGCGGTGCCGATCGAGAAGCGCGTGTTCGAGGGACAGACGCTGACGGTGCAGGTGATCAAGGACGCGATCGGCACCAAGGGTGCGCGGCTGTCGACGCAGATCTCGATCGCCGGGCGCATGCTGGTGTACCTGCCGCAGGACCGCCACATCGGCATCTCGCAGAAGATCGGCTCGCACGAGTTGCGCGAGCAACTGCGCGAGCGCATGCAGCGCCTCGCCGCGACGGGCGAGGCCGGTGGCCAGGGCGGCTTCATCCTGCGCACGAACGCCGAAGACGCGAGCGACGAGGAGCTCGCCGACGACATCGCCTACCTGCGCAAGACCTGGGCGACGATCCGCACCCGGGCCCAGGGCTCGCCCGCCGGCACGCTGCTGCACCAGGACCTGAGCCTGGCCGAGCGCGTGCTGCGCGACCTGACGACCGACAGCACGCAGACGATCCGGATCGACTCGAGCCTGCAGTTCGACGCGCTGAGGGCGTTCGGCGAGACCTACATGCCAGGCGCGATCGCCAAGCTCGACCTCTACCGCGGCGAGCGGCCGATCTTCGACCTCTTCGGCATCGAGGAGGAGATCGAGCGCGCACTCGCGCGCCGGGTCGACCTCAAGAGCGGCGGCTACCTGATCATCGACCAGACCGAGGCGCTGACGACAGTGGACGTCAACACCGGCGGCTTCGTCGGTGCACGCAACTTCGACGACACCATCTTCAAGACC
>JBDTUO010000321.1:0-4034 GCA_040007675.1 Rubrivivax sp. | reverse complement strand
CCGTGGTCTGGGGCGTGCACAACGACAACCTGCTGACGGCGATCCCGCTGTTCGTACTGATGGGCGAGTTGCTGCTGCGTTCGGGCATCGCTGACCGCATGTTCGGCGCGCTCGCCGCCTGGCTGGGCCGCCTGCCCGGTGGGCTGCTGCATACCAACGTCGGCTGCAGCGCGTTGTTCGCCGCCACCTCGGGCTCGTCGGTGGCCACCGCCGCGACCATCGGCACGGTCGCACTGCCGTCGCTGCACAAGCGGGGCTACCGCATGGACATGTCGCTGGGCTCGATCGCTGCCGGCGGCACGCTGGGCATCCTGATCCCGCCGTCGGTCAACATGATCATCTACGGCTCGCTGACCGACACCTCGATCAGCAAGCTGTTCATTGCCGGCATCATCCCGGGCCTGTTGCTGGCCGGGGCGTTCATGGGCTTCATCCTGCTGCACGCGCTGATCACCGGCACCGCGATCCGCGAGGACAAGGTGCCGCTGGCGACACGGATGCGCCTGCTGAAGGACCTGGTGCCGCCCGGCGTCGTTTTCTTCATCGTCATGGGCAGCCTGTACAGCGGTCTGGCCACGACCACCGAGTCGGCGGCGCTGGGGGTCATCGCCTCGCTGTTGTTCGCCTGGAAAAGCCGCAAGCTGAGCTGGTTGCTGCTGCAGCACTGCTTCGTGCAGACGGCCAAGACCAGCGGCATGATCCTGCTGATCATCACCGCGGCCTTCATCCTCAACCTGGCGATCAGCCTGACCGGTGTGGCCGAGGCGATGACGGCCTGGGTCACGTCCTTTGGTCTGTCGGCCACCCAACTGCTGCTGGTGCTGGTCGTGTTCTACCTGTTGCTCGGCATGTTCATGGACGTGCTGTCGATGATGGTGGCGACGATTCCCATCACCTTCCCGATCGTCACCGCGATGGGCGTCGACCCGGTCTGGTACGGCATCTTCATCGTGCTGATGTGCGAGCTCGGCATGATCACCCCGCCGGTGGGCATGAACCTGTTCGTCGTGCACGGCATCCGGCCCGACAAGGGTGGCATCCGCGATGCGATCGTCGGTGCGCTGCCCTATGTCGGGATCATGATCCTGTTCACGATCCTGCTGATGTATTTCCCCGGTCTGGCCACCTGGCTGCCGAGCAAGATGTGATGACGGAGCGCCCCATGAGCGAAACCCTCTGGAAGTTGCCCGCCGGCGAACTGCAGCGGCGCTACCGCGACCGCAGCCTGACGCCGCTCGAAGCCGCGCACGCCTGCCTCGAGCGGCTCGACGCCGTGAATCCACGCCTGAACGCAGTGGTGGTCCGGCGCGACGAGCGCTTTCTCGCCGAAGCCGAGGCCGCCACGCGACGCCATGCTGAAGGCCGGCCGCTGTCGAGCCTGGACGGCATCCCGGTCACGGTCAAGGACAGCCTGCTGACCGCAGACATGCCGACGACCTGGGGCACGCCGGCACTGCGGCACCACCAGTGCGGTCACGACGAGTTCGCGGTCGGCCGGGCGCGCGCCGGCGGCGCACTGATCGTCGGCAAGACCAACGTGCCCGAGTTCGCGCTCGAGGGCTATACCGCCAACCCGATCTTCGGCGTCACCGGCAACCCCTGGGCGCCGGATCTGACACCGGGTGGTTCGAGCGGCGGCGCGGTCGCCGCGGTGGCGGCCGGCATCGCGCCGCTGGCCATCGCTCAGGACGGCGGGGGCTCGATCCGCCGCCCGGCGTCGCACGCGGGTGTCGTCGGCCTCAAGCCGTCGCTGAGCGCCTGGCCGCGCCAGCATGTGCTGCCCAGCCTGCTGCTCGACTTCGAGGTCATCGGCCCGTTGGCGCGCACGGTGGCCGATGCCCGAATGCTGTTCGACGCGCTCCGCGGCCCCGACCCGGTCGACCGATCATCGCTGGCGGCGGCGCAGGCTGCGGCGGCGAGCCACCGGTCTGCAGCGCCGAAACGCGTGCTGTATGTCGAGCGTTTCGGCAGCGCCCCTCTGGACCCGCAGATCGCACGCAGCGCGCAAGGCGCTGCAAAGGTGCTCGGCGACCTCGGCCACCACGTCGAAGCCGGTGCGTTGCCGCTGGACCTGGACTTCTTTGCCGCCGCCTGGCCGCAGATCGGGCAGATCGGCCTGGCGCGGATGTTCGAGCAGCACCCCGACTGGGCGGCGCAGGCGTCAGCCAAGTACCGCGACATGGCCGAGGTCGGCCGACAGCTGCCGGCGGCGCGCCTGTGGCAGATCGTCGACCAGGTGACGCAGTTGCGGCGCGCCAGCGCTGCGTTGTTCGAACGTTTCGACTGGATCGTGATGCCCTCCGCGGCCGCACTGCCGTGGCCGGCGAAGGATGCCTTCCCGACGCGCATCGACGGTCAGGACGTCGGGCCAAGAGGCCACGCCATCTACACCGGCTGGGTCAACGCCGCCGGCCTGCCCGGGCTGGCGCTGCCGGCCGCGCCGTCAGCCGAAGGGCTGCCGATCGGTGTCCAGGTGATCGGTGCCTACGGCAGCGACGACGCTCTGCTCGACCTGGGCGAAGCCTACGAAGCGGCGTCACCCTGGTCCGACCGCTGGCCCGATCTGTGATGAAGGAACCCATGCAAGACATCGACCAGGCGACGCGGCTGCTGATCGCGGCGCGCCGCAGCCACGAACCCGCGGCGGCAAGCACAGCACCGTTGCCGGACGCCCAGGCCGCCTACGCGGTTCAGGACGCCGTGGCGGCCGCATTCGGCTGGTTCGCCGACGCACCGGCGCGGCACTGGAAGTCGGGCGGGCCGTCGCGCGACGCGGTACTCACCCACGCGCCGCTGCCGCCCGCGGGCGTCTGGCACAGCCCCGCCGACGCGGGGCAATGGCCGTTCCGGCTGCGCGGCATCGAAGCCGAGATCGCCCTGCGGCTGGCGCAGGACGTGACGCCCACGATGGCGCAGACGCTCGACGCCGCGCAGGCCGCGACGCTGGTCGACATGATGTGCGTGTCGATCGAGATCGTCGACTCGCGCTGGATCGAAGGCCTCGACGCCCCGGCCCTGCCCAAGCTGGCTGATCTGCAATCGCACGGCGCGCTCGTGCTCGGCGAGTGGCGGCCCTTCGAGGCGCGCGATTGGGCCGCGCAGGAATGCCATGTGCAGATCGGTCAACAAGCGCCGATCCGGCGCCGGGGAACCCACGCCTTGGCCGACCCCACCTTTCTATTGCCGTCTTGGCTGCGTCACGCGACTCGCGACGGCCGCAGCCTTGCCGCCGGCACGGTCGTCACGACCGGGACCTGGGTCGGCATTCTTTCCGCGCAGGCGGGTGATCGGGTCAGCGCCGAGTTTCCTGGCATCGGCCAGGCGTCGGTGCAGCTCTAGATTGCCTCACCGAAACACTTCGCTCATTCGAACAAGGATCCCCATGATTGCGCTCAACAACCACGCCAGCGGTCGACACTTTCTACAGATTCCCGGCCCGAGTCCGGTTCCCGACCGGATCCTGCGGGCGATCAGCCTGCCGACGATCGACCACCGGGGCCCCGAGTTCGCAACCCTGGGCACCAAGGTCATCGCCGGGATGCAGCAGATCTTCCAGACACGGCATCCTGTGGTCATCTACCCGGCGTCAGGCACCGGCGCCTGGGAAGCTGCGCTGGCGAACGTCTCGAGCCCGGGCGACGCGGTGCTGATGTATGAAACCGGGCACTTTGCGACGCTGTGGAACAAGATGGCCTTGCGACTGGGGCTGAAGCCGGAGTTCCTGGCCCTCGAGGGCGTCGACGACGCCACCGGCCTGCCCAGAAGCTGGCGTCACGGCGTGCAGGCCGAACTGATCGAACAGCGACTGCGCCAGGACAGCAGCCACCGGATCAAGGCGGTCTGCGTGGTGCACAACGAGACCTCGACCGGCGTGACCTCGGACATCGCGGCGGTTCGCCGCGCGATCGACGCTGCGGGACACCCGGCCTTGCTGATGGTCGACACGATTTCCGGCCTCGCGAGCGCCGATTTCCGCCATGACGAGTGGGGCATCGATGTCAGCGTCAGCGGCTCGCAGAAGGGCCTGATGCTGC
>JBDTUO010000320.1:0-4041 GCA_040007675.1 Rubrivivax sp. | reverse complement strand
TCGCGCCCACCGGCGCCGGCGGCGACGTAGAACGGCAGCCAGTGTTCGTCGGTCGGGTGCATCAGTGCGGCGTGCGGCGCCTGCGCGCGGTAGTCCAGCAGCGCGTCCCAGTCGCGTGCGGCTGAGCGTTCGAGCACCCAGGCGCGGAAGGCCCGAACGTCGGGCCGTTCCGGCGCGTCGACCGGCGGCCGCGTCGAGCCGAACACCAGGCCCAGGTTGTGCGTCAGGCTGCCGGTGCCGATCACGAGCACGCCGTCGTCCGCGAGCGGCGCCAGCGCTTCGCCGAGCGCGAACAAGGACGCCGGCGATGCACTCGGCACGAAGGCCAGCGGCAGCACCGGCACGTCGGCGGCCGGAAACATGTAGCGCAGCGGGGTCCAGATGCCGTGGTCCAGCCCGCCGGCGTCGCTCGCCTGGACCGCGATGCCGGCGCCGGCCAGCAGGCCCTGCACGCGCGGCACCAGCGCCGGCGCGCCGGGCGCGTCGTAGCGCAGCCGGTAGAGCGCGTCCGGGAAGCCGCTGTAGTCGTGCACCGTGGGGTGCTGCGCGGCGCCGAACAGCAGCGGCGTGCGTGCCAGGCTGTGTGCTGAGACCGCCAGGATGGCGCGCGGGCGCCCGAAGCGGGCTTCGATCGCGGGGCCGAGTGCAGCCATGAACGCGCCGGCTTCGCGCGGTTCGAGCGCGGTCATCGGTGAGCCGTGGGAAATGAACAAGGAGGGCAACCGCGAGGGCAGAGGATGGGCCATGCGCTGATTGCATCATCTGCGACCCCGGGCGGCGTTCAGCGGCCTTGCACACGGCATTGAAACGCCTTGGCCTGGCACGGGTGATCGGCGGATGCGCTACCGTCCCGGCGAATGAGCGCCGCCGAGCCCACACCGCCCCCGTTGGTCGCGCTCGCGTGGCGCCAGACATTGCGCGACTTCCGCGCCGGCGAGTTGCGCCTGCTCGCGGTGGCGGTGCTGCTCGCGGTGGCGGCACTCACCGCGGTCGGTTTCTTCGCCGACCGTCTCAACACCGGCCTCGCGCGCGACGCTCGCCAGTTGCTCGGCGGTGACGCCGTGATCGGCAGCGACCAGCCGCTGCCGGCGTCGTTCGCAGAGCGCGCGGCCGCGCTCGGCCTGGCGGCGGCCGGCAACGTGAGCTTCCCGAGCATGGCGCGCGCCCCCGACGCGCAGGGTGGCGCGGTGCGGCTGGTGGCGGTCAAGGCGGTCGGTCCGGCGTACCCCTTGCGTGGCCGGCTGCAACTGCGTGACCAGCGCGACGGCCCGATCGTGCAGGAGGCCGCCGCGCCGTCGGCCGGCACCGCCTGGGTCGACGCCACCGTGCTCGACGCGCTGCAGCTGAAGGTCGGCGACCCGGTGCTGCTGGGCGACGCGACGCTGCGCATCGCGCGCGTGATCGCGGTCGAGCCCGATCGCGGCGCCGGCTTCGTCAACTTTGCGCCGCGCGTGATGCTCGCGCAGGCGGATCTGGCGTCGACCGGGCTGGTGCAGCCGGCCAGCCGGGTGCGTTATCGCTTCGCGGTCGCCGCGCCGGGCGCCAGTGACGCGCCGGTGAATGCCTTCGTGCGCTGGGCCGAGCAGGAGATCAAGCGGGCGGACCTGCGCGGCGTGCGCGTGGAATCGCTCGATGCCGGGCGGCCGGAGATGAGCCAGACGCTCGGCCGCGGCGAGAAGTTCCTCAACCTCGTTGCGCTGCTCGCCGCGCTGCTGTCGGCGGTGGCGGTCGCGATCGCGGCGCGTGAGTTCGCGCAGCGCCACCTCGACGACTGCGCCATGCTGCGCGTGCTCGGGGTGTCGCAGCGCCGCATCGCCGGCGCCTACGCGATCGAGTTCGGCATCGTCGGCCTGGCGGCCAGCGCGGCCGGTGTCCTGCTCGGCCTGGTCGTGCACTACGGGTTCGAGTGGCTGCTGCGCGGCCTGGTGTCGGCGTCCTTGCCGCCGCCGGGGCCGTGGCCGGCGCTGTTCGGCCTCGGCGTCGGGCTGACGCTGCTGCTCGCGTTCGGCCTGCCGCCGGTGCTGCAGCTCGCGCGGGTGCCGCCGCTGCGCGTGATCCGGCGTGACCTCGGCACGCCGAAGGCGGCCTCCGTGTCGGTGCTGGCCGCGGGCGCGGCCGGGTTCGCCGCGCTGTTGATCGTCGTCGCCGGCGACCTGTGGCTCGGCGCCATCGCGGTCGGCGGCTTCGCGGCGGCGATCGTGCTGTTCGCGGGCCTGTCGTGGATCGCGGTGCAGGTCTTGCGGCGCGCGGTGCCGGAGTCGCGTGCGCCGCGCTGGCTGGTGCTCGCGACGCGCCAGGTCGCAGCGCGGCCGGCGTTCGCGGTGCTGCAGGTGTCGGCGCTCGCGGTCGGGCTGCTGGCGCTCGTGCTGCTGGTGCTGCTGCGCACCGACCTCGTCGCGAGCTGGCGCCGCGCGACGCCGCCGGACGCGCCGAACCGCTTCGTCATCAATGTGCAGCCCGACCAGACCGCGGCGTTTCGCGCCGCGCTCGCGCGCGGCGGCGTGGCGCGCTACGACTGGTACCCGATGATCCGCGGCCGACTGACCGCGATCGACGGCCGGCCGGTGCACGCGCAGGATTTCGTAGGTGAACGCGCCCAGCGGCTGGCCGATCGCGAGTTCAACCTCAGCCACGACGCCGCGCTGCCGGCGCACAACGAGGTGATCGCCGGCCGCTGGACGCCCGACGAGGCCGACGCGCTGAGCGTCGAGCAGGGGCTGGCGGAAGAGCTCGGTCTCCAGCTCGGCGACCGCCTGCGTTTCGACATCGCAGGCACGCCGGTGGAGGGCCGCATCACGAGCCTGCGCAAGGTCGACTGGGGTTCGATGCGGGTCAACTTCTTCGTGCTGTTTCCGCGCGCCGACATGGCCGCTGACGTGCCGCTCAGCTACATCAGCGCGTTTCGCGCACCGACGCCGTCGCGCAGCTTCGACAGCGCGCTCGCGCGCGAATTTCCGAACCTGACGGCGATCGACGTCTCGGCGTCGATCGCGCAGGTGCAGGGCGTGCTCGACCAGGTGATCCGGGCGGTCGAGTTCCTGTTCGGCTTCACGCTGCTGGCCGGGCTGGTGGTGCTGTTCGCGGCCGTGAGCGCGACGCGCGAGGCGCGCGCGCGGGAGTTCGCGGTGATGCGGGCGCTGGGGGCGAGCGCACGGCTGCTGGCGCAGGTGCAGCGCGCCGAACTGCTCGGCGTCGGCGCACTCGCCGGCACGCTGGCGGCGCTGGCGGCGAGCGCGGTGGGCTGGGCGCTGGCGCGCTGGGTGTTCGAGTTCAGCTGGGGCGCGAGCCCGTGGGTGGTGCTGGCCGGCGCGGTGGCCGGCGCGGCATTGGCCCTCGCGGCCGGCTGGTGGGGCCTGCGCGGCGTGCTGCGGCGGCCGGTGATCGAGACACTGCGCCGCGCGGCGGAATGACGCTCCTGCGCGCGGTCCGCGCTGCCGGCGCCGTCAGCCCGCCGCGGGGTTCGCCGTCAGGCCCATGTCGGCCGCGCCCATCAGGCCCTCGATGTCCATCAGGATCAGCATGCGCTCGGCAGCGACGCCGTCGCCGGGCCCCTGCCGCAGCGTGCCGATGCCGGTGATGAAGCTGCAGTCGACGGCGCTGCCGAACTCCGGCGCGGGCTGTATCTGTCCTGCCGCGAGCTCGAGCACGTCCGACACCGAATCGACTACCGCGCCGACGACGCGGCCGCGCACGTTGAGCACGATGACGACGGTGAAGTCGTTCAGCGCAGCGTCCGGGCAGCCCAGCTTCAGGCGCAGGTCGACGATGGGCACGATCACGCCGCGCAGGTTGACGACGCCCCTCAGGAACGGCGGCGCATGGGCGATGCGCGTCGGCGGCTCGTAGGAGCGGATTTCCTGCACCCGCAGGATGTCGATGCCGTACTCCTCGGCGCCGAGGCGGAAGGTCAGGAACTCGCCGGGGCGGGCGAGCCGCGCGGCCGGCGCGCCGGCGGCCTGGCGCGCCGCCTCGTGGCGGGCGATCTGGCTTGCTTCGGTGATCATGTCCATGCGGGGTCTCCCGACGGGGTAGGGGTAGGCG
>JBDTUO010000319.1:0-4048 GCA_040007675.1 Rubrivivax sp. | reverse complement strand
GGACGAGGGCAATATGCGTCCCAGGACGGCGGTGGATCGGTAGCGTTGCGGTCGGCGTTGACCCTGCGTGCGGCGCGCGCGGCTCCGGGTCCACGAGCGGCGCCGGGATGTCCCTGCCTGGCGCCTGATCCGGCCGGGTGCTGGCCGGCGCGCCGACTCCACGCGACTCGGCGGGCGACCAATGTCCTGCGGCGGCGCGGGCGGAGCCGCCGGACGCAGCCCGGTAGACTCTGGGTCACGCACCCCGCCGGACCTGCACCGGCAGGTGCCGGCCCAGGAGAACCCGAACGTCATGACCGCCCCTACCGAAGCCGCGCTGCTCGAGACGCTGAAGACCGTCGTCGACCCGAACACCGGTCACGACCTGATCGCCGGCAAGCAGTTGCGCAACCTGCAGATCGACGGCAGCGACGTCAGCTTCGAGGTCGAACTCGGCTATCCGGCCAAGAGCCAGATGCCCGCGCTGCGTTCGGCGCTGATCGCCGCTGCCCGCCGGGTAGCGGGCGTCGGCAACGTCAGCGTCCAGATGAGCAGCCGCATCGTCGCGCACGCCGCGCAGCGAGGGGTGCAGCTGCTGCCAATGGTCAAGAACATCGTCGCCGTGGCGTCGGGCAAGGGCGGGGTGGGCAAGAGCACGACCGCGGTCAACCTGGCGCTTGCGCTGGCCGCCGAGGGCGCCAGCGTCGGCATCCTGGACGCCGACATCTACGGCCCCAGCCTGCCGACGATGATGGGGATCGAGGGCCGGCCAGAAAGTGTCGACGGCAAGAACATGGAGCCGCTCGAGAACTACGGCGTGCAGGTGATGTCGATCGGCTTCCTTGTCGAAGCCGACAACCCGATGATCTGGCGCGGTCCGATGGCCACGCAGGCGCTCGAACAACTGCTGCGGCAGACCAACTGGCGCGACCTGGACTACCTGCTCGTCGACATGCCGCCCGGCACGGGCGACATCCAGTTGACGCTGTCGCAGCGGGTGCCGATGACGGGTGCGGTGATCGTCACGACGCCGCAGGACATCGCGCTGCTCGACGCCCGCCGGGGATTGAAGATGTTCGAGAAGGTCGGCGTGCCCATCCTCGGGCTGGTCGAGAACATGGCCGTTCACGTGTGCTCGCAGTGCGGCCACGTCGAGCACATCTTCGGCGCCGACGGCGGCAAGCGCATGGCCGCCGAGTACGGCGTCGACCACCTGGGCTCGCTGCCGCTGAACGTGTCGATCCGCGAGCAGGCCGACAGCGGCCGCCCGACCGTGGTGGCCGACCCCGACGGCGAGATCGCGGCGATCTACAAGTCGGTCGCACGCCAGGTGGCGGTCAAGGTGGCGGCGAAGGCGAAGGACTTCTCGTCGAAGTTCCCGTCGATCTCGATCTCCAAGACGACCTGAGCGACCCCCAGCTGCGGCCGGCCCCGCGGGCGCCGGCTCACGCCGCTGTCAGTTGTTGAACAGCAGGTTCGGCAGCGTCAGGCTGATTGCCGGGATGTAGGTCACCATCACGAGGAACACGAGCAGGATCGCCAGCCACGGCAACGCCGCGCGCACGACCTGCACGAGACTCATGCCGGTGATGCCGCTGGTGACGAACAGGTTTAATCCCACCGGTGGCGTGATCATCCCGATCTCCATGTTGACGACCATGATGATGCCGAGGTGGATCGGGTCGATGCCGAGCTGGGTCGCGATCGGGAAGAAGATCGGCGCCAGGATCAGGATGATCCCGGTCGGCTCCATGAAGTTGCCGGCCACCAGCAGGATGATGTTGACCACGAGCAGGAACATCCAGGGGGCCATGCCCGCCGCGACGATGTGCGCGGCGATCGTCTGCGGAATGCGTTCGGTCGTCAGCACGTGTGCGAACAGCAGCGCGTTGGCGATGATGAACATCAGCATCACCGTCGTCTTGCCCGCCGCCAGGAAGACCTCGGGCAATTGCTTGACCCCGATGTCGCGGTAGATCACCACCGCGACGAAGACGGCGTACACGGCCGACACCGCGGCGGCCTCGGTCGGCGTGAAGATGCCGCCGTAGATGCCGCCCATGATGATGACGAGCAGCAACAGGCCCCAGACCGATTCCTTGAAGCTGCGCAGCACCTCGCGCGTGCTCGCGCGCTCGGTGCGCGTGAGCGTCAACTTGCCGGCCCGCCACCAGACCGCCGCGGCGAGCATGAACGCCAGCAGCAGCCCGGGCACCACGCCGGCCATGAACATGCGCCCGACCGAGACCTCGGTCACCGCAGCGTAGACGACCATCACGATCGACGGCGGGATCAGGATGCCCAGCGTGCCCGCGTTGCAGATCACGCCGGCCGCGAACGCCTGCGGGTAGCCGCTGCGCACCATGCCGGCGATGACGATCGAGCCGACCGCCACGACGGTCGCCGGGCTGGAGCCGGACACGGCGGCGAACAGCGTGCACGCCAACACGCTGGCGATCGCCAGCCCGCCGCGCATGTGGCCGACCGCAGCGATCGCGAAGGTCACCATGCGCTTGGCCACACCGCCGGTGCTCATCAGCGCGCCGGCCAGCACGAAGAACGGGATCGACAGCAGCGTGTAGTGTTCGCTGGTCTCGAAGATCTTGATCGTCAGGCTGGCCAGCGAGTCGGTGCCGACGAGCATGATGGTCAGCAGGCTCGACAGCCCGAGCGCGATCGCCACCGGCGTGCCGATCGCCATCAGCGCGAAAAGCGTGATGAACAGGATCGCGGTGTTCATGGCGTGCCTTCCTCGGCGGCCTTGAGCTTGAGGGCTTCCGCGACCTCGTCGGCCAGGTGCAGGCTGTCGGAGCGGCCCGTCACCAGCAGCCACAACACCTGCAGGAAGCGGAATGCCATCAGCGCGTAGCCCAGCGGCAGGATCGCGCGCACCATCCACACGGGGATCGGCAGGTCCTCGAGCTCGACGCCGACCATCTTCATCTTGCTGACGTACTCGACGGCGCCGAAGATCACGATGCCGGTGTAAGCCAGGCACAGCAGCACGACCAGGATAGACAAGCCGCGCTTCGGCCCGGGCGGCAGCAGCCGCACGAGGGCGTCGATGCCGATGTGCGCCCCGACCCGCACGCCGTAGGACACGCCGGCGAAGATCATCACGGCGAAGAACACCGTGGTCAGCTCCAGCGCCCACGTGAAGCCGGAGTTGAACACGTAGCGCAGCACGACCTGCGTGAAGGTCACGAGCGTCATGGCTGCCAGCATCAGCGTGACGAGCCACTCCTCCAGGCGATCGAGCCAGCGCATCGGCGCTCCCCTCAGGATGGACGAGGGCCTGAAGGCGGCGCGCCAGCCGGCTTCAGGCCCTCGTCGTCGGTTTCAGCTCAGTTCTTGTTGGCGGCCAGTGCGGCGTCGATGACGTCCTTGCCGATGTCGCCTTCGAACTGCTTCCAGACCGGCTTCATCGCAGTGCGCCATTGCGCGAGCTGCTCCTTGGTCATCGGCAGCACCTCGGCCCGCTTGTCGGCGATGACCTTCTTGCGGTAGTCGTCGTCCTCGGTGAAGGCGACCTTGTTGCCGTACTTGATCGACTCGCTCATCGCGGTGGCGAGTGCCTTGCGCACGTCGTCGGGCAGCTTGTCCCACCAAGCGGTGTTGGCGATCACCATGTAGTCCAGCAGTCCATGATTGCTGTCCATGATGTACTTCTGCACTTCGTGGAACTTCTTCGTGTAGATGTTCGACCACGGGTTCTCGGTGCCGTCGACGACACCGGTCTGCAGCGCCTGGTACACCTCTGCGAAGGCGAGTTTCTGCGGGTTGCCGCCGACCGCCTTGAACTGCGCCTCGAGCACGTCCGAGCTCTGGATACGGAATTTCAGGCCCTTGGCGTCGGCCGGCGTGCGCAGCGGCTTGTTCGCCGACAGCTGTTTCATGCCGTTGTGCAGGTAGCCCAGCCCGGTGATGCCCTTCTTGTTCATCGAGTTCAGCAGTTCCTGGCCCTTGGCGCTGGCCTGGAAGGCGTCGACCGCCTGGATGTCGTCGAACAGGAAAGGCAGGTCGAACACCTGCAGCTTGGGCGTGTACTTGGCGAACTTGGCCAGCGACG
>JBDTUO010000318.1:0-4055 GCA_040007675.1 Rubrivivax sp. | reverse complement strand
GATCAAGTGGGCCGGCGCGGCCTACCTGCTCTGGCTGGCGACAGGGCTGGCCCGGCGGGCGCTTCACCCGCCGACGCCGGCAGCCGTCGCTGCGACGCCGTTGCGGCCGTCGCGCGCGTCGGCCGGGTCGGACTTCCGCGCCGGGCTGCTGACGAACCTGCTGAATCCCAAGGTGGCGCTGTTCTTCCTCGCCTTCGTGCCGCAGTTCATCACACAGGCGGCGCCGCACAAGACGATCGCGTTCCTCGGGCTCGGCGCAGTGGCGCTGGTGCAGAGCCTGGTGTTCCTGCTCGGTGTGGTCGCGCTCGCGGCGCGGCTGCGGTCGCTGACGCCTGGGCGGCGCACGGCGCAGTGGCTGCACGCGGCCGGTGCGGCACTCTTCGCCGGGCTCGCGCTGCGGCTCGCGGCACTGCGGCTGTGACCGGGCGGTGACGGCGGGCCCCGGTCTCAACGAAGCATCGTCGTCCTCGTCTCCGCGGCGTGGCGGCTGTCCTCGGCCTGCGGCAAGGGCAGCGCCAAGGTGAAGCACGAGCCCTGGCCTAGGGTGCTCTCGACGCTGATGCGGCCCCCCATCAGCTCGGTCAGGCGGCGCGACAGGTACAGGCCCAGGCCGGTCCCCTCGTGCGTGCGGGCGAGCGAGTTGTCGACCTGACGGAAGGGCTGGAACAGGCCGGCGAGCTCGGCCGCGGCGATGCCGATGCCGGTGTCGTGCACCCGCAGCAGCAGCTCGCGACCCGCGCGCTCGACCTCGATCCGGACCTCACCATCGGCCGTGAACTTCAACGCGTTGTTGACCAGGTTCAGCAGCACCTGGTACGCGCGCCGGCGGTCGCTGCGCAGCGTCAGCGTCGGCGGCACCGTGCGCGCGAGCGTGAGACCCTTGGCGTCCGCCATCGGCTGGAGCTGGTCGCAGACGTCGGCGACCAGCGCGCCAACTTCGAAGTCGGTACGCACGAGCTCGAGGTAGCCGGACTCGATGCGCGACAGGTCGAGCAGGTCGTTGATCAGCTGCAGCAGGTGGTGCCCGGACCCGTGCACGAACCCGAGTTGGCGCTTCTGCTCGTCGTTCAACGGCCCGGGCTGGCCCGACAGCAGGATGGACGTGAACCCGAGCACCGAGTTCAGCGGCGTGCGCAACTCGTGACTCATGGTCGCGAGGAACTCGGACTTCAGGCGGTCGACCTCGCGCAGGCGCTCGTTCGCCTGGGTCAGTTCGCTCGTGCGTGCGGCGACGTGGTGCTCGAGCCGGTCCTTGGCGTCGAGCAGCGCCTGCTCGGCCGCCTTGCGCTGGCTGATGTCGCGCAGGAAGCCGACGAACTGCCGCTCGCCGTCGAGCGTGAACTCCGAGATGCGGACCTCCAGCGGGATCGGGTGGCCGTCGTGGTGCCGGCCAATCGTCTCGGTACCGAGCCAGTCGAAGTGGCGTTCGCCGGTGGTCTGGTAGTGGGTCATCGCATCGGCGAACTCGGCCCGCTGCGGCATCGGTTGCAGCTGTGCCATCGGCTGGCCGACGAGCGTGCCCGGCGCGACGCCGAACAGGGTGTGCGCGGCCGGGTTCGCGAAGGCGATCCGGCCTTCGGCGTCGAGGATCAGCACCGCGTCGCTCGTGGTCTCCCACAATGAGCGGAACTGCACCTCGCGCCGGCGCAGTTCGTCTTCCGCGTGGCGCCGCTCGGTGACGTCGCTGATCGAGCCCGACAGCCGCAGTTCGTCGCCGGCCGGCCCGCGGTCGGCGCTCGCGCGCGAGCGCAGCCAGCGCCAGCCGCCGTCGGCGTGCCGCATGCGCAGTTCGACGTCGTAGGGCTTGCCGTCCTGCAAATGCGCCTTCAGCGCCGCGCGGGCGCCGGCGCGATCGTCCGGGTGCAGCAGCGCCTGTGCGACGCCGATGTCGTTCGTCAAGGCACCGGGCGGGAGGCCGAGCAGGTGCTCGAAGCGCGGCGACAGGTAGGCCTGGCGGCGTCGCAGGTCCCACTCGAAGAAGCCGTCCGAGCTGCCGTTCAGCGCCCGCAGGCGCCGCGCCTCGCTCTCGCGCAAGGCCTGTGCCTGACGGCTGGCGTGCCGGGCGCCGTGGCGCAGCACCAGTACCGCCAGCGCGGTCAGGCCCAGGGAGCCGAACACCATGACGACCGTCAACAGGGTCTGGGTCAAGCGGGAGGCTTCACCCAGCGTCTGCGAAAACCGGTCCTCCAGCGGCGTCAGCCGCTGGTCGAGCGCGAGCAGCCGCAGGGTTGCGGCCCGCAACGTGTCGGCGTCGGCGCGCGCCTGCACCGCGCTGCGCAGGCGCTCTGCTTCCGCCTGCAGCTCGGCGATCAGGCCGTCGCCCTCGGCCCAGATGGCGATCGTGCGGTCCATGAACGGCACATGACGAAACCAGCGGTACAGGCGCCGCATGGCGTCGATGTCGTCGGCGTGGTTCGCGCCGGCCAGGAAACCCTCGCGCACGACCTGGAGGTCGACGTCGGGGCGCTCGAGCGCCTCGCGCGCGCGACGGTCGCCCAGCGGCACGGCGATCGCGGCCTGGTAGCGCTGCCAGTCGACGTCATCGTGCGACTCGGCGTAACGCACCAGCGCCAGCACGGCGGCCTTCTGGCCCTTGGACCACTGGCTCTCGCCGCCGACGTAGGCGCGGGCGGCGGAGATGAGGTGAATGCAGGTGATGGCCAGCACCGCGAGCCCGATCGACAGTGCCGCCAGCAACACGCCGGCCGGCAGGCGGGCGAGCAGGCTGGGGGTGGAATGGGGTGCGGAGGGGCGGTCGAACAAGGCCGAGGTCGATCGGTGGCCACAGGGGCAATGGTGTACTGTGCCATCCGGCTGCGCCACAGCGCATCAAATCATCGACGTTTCGCGCTTCAGGTGCCCCGCCCGAGGCCCCCACCGAGCAAGCCATGCTGTTGAGCGACGACCACCGTGCCGTGCAGGACGCCGTGCGCCACTACGTGCAGGACCGCATCGCGCCGCAGGCCGCGGGCTGGGACCGGACACACCAGTTCCCGGCCGCCGAACTCGCCGGCCTGGCGGCTCTCGGCTGCTACGGTGTCGCGGTGCCGCCGGAGTGGGACGGCGCCGGGCTGGACACCCTGGCGCTGGCCGTCATCCTGGAGGAGATCGCCGCCGGTGATGGCGCCACCAGCACCATCGTGAGCGTCAACAACTGTCCGGTCTGCTCGATCCTGATGGGCTTCGCCGACGACGCGCAGAAGGAGCGCTTCCTGAAGCCGCTGGCGCGCGGGGATGCCCTGGGCGCCTTCTGCCTGACCGAGCCGCATGTCGGCTCGGAGGCCGGCGGGCTGCGCACGACGGCACGGCGCGACGGCGACCATTACGTGCTGGACGGCGTCAAGCAGTTCATCACCAGCGGCCAGCACGGCGACCTCGCGATCGTGATGGCGGTGACGGACCCTGCCGCCGGCAAGAAGGGCATCAGCGCCTTCGTCGTGCCGACCGACACGCCCGGCTACGTCGTCGCGCGGCTGGAAGAGAAGATGGGCCAGCACGCGAGCGACACCGCGCAGATCCGCTTCGAGGAGTGTCGCGTGCCGGTGGCGAACCGGCTCGGCGACGAAGGGCAGGGTCTGAGGATCGCGCTGTCGGGCCTGGAGGGCGGGCGCATCGGCATCGCCAGCCAGGCGGTGGGGATGGCGCGCGCCGCGTTCGACGCCGCACTCAGCTACGCGAAGGAGCGCACCAGCTTCGGCCAGCCGATCTTCCAGCACCAGGCGGTGCAGTTCAAGCTGGCCGACATGGCGACCCAGATCGAAGTCGCGCGCCAGATGATCTGGCACGCCGCGAGTCTGAAGGACGCCGGACGGCCCTGCCTGAAGGAAGCCGCGATGGCCAAGCTGTTCGCCAGCGAGATGGCCGAACGCGTCTGCTCCGACGCGATCCAGGTGCACGGCGGCTACGGCTACGTGAGCGACTTCCCGGTCGAGCGCATCTACCGCGACGTGCGCGTGTGCCAGATCTACGAAGGCACGAGCGAGGTGCAGAAGATCCTGATCGGCCGGGCGCTCGCCTGAGCGAGCCGGCCGAATCCTGCGACGGCCGGGCGCTCG
>JBDTUO010000317.1:0-4064 GCA_040007675.1 Rubrivivax sp. | reverse complement strand
CTAGCATCCGGCTCCGGTCGGCGCCCCCTGCCCGACACCGACGCTGAACACGGCCTGTCGTGACCCTCTTCTACATCGTGCTGGCGACGCTGGCCGGCGGCCTGCTGTCGGTCACGATCGCGGCGACGCTGACCACCGCGGTGCTCGGCCGCGTCGTGCGCCACCTGGTCAGCCTGTCCACCGGCGTGCTGCTCGGCACGGCGCTGTTGCAGGTGCTGCCCGAAGCCTTCGAGGGGGCTAAGGACCCGCATGCGCTGTTCGTCACGCTGCTCGGCGGCCTGCTGTTCTTCTTCCTGCTCGAGAAGGCCGACCTCTACCGTCACGCCCACCACCACGAAGGCGACGACCCGCACCACCATCACCACCACGGCTTCGACGCCGAACAGGCCGGCCGCGGCGGGGTCGCGGTGCTGGTCGGAGACAGCATCCACAACTTCTGCGACGGCATCATCATCGCCGCCGCTTTCCTGACCGACACGCGGCTCGGCATCGTCACCGCAGCAGCGGTGATCGCGCACGAGATCCCGCAGGAAGTCGGCGACTACATCGTGCTGCTGAACGCCGGCTTCTCGCGAGCCAAGGCACTGCTGTACAACGCGCTGTCCGGCCTGGCCGCGGTACTCGGGGGCCTGGTCGGCTACGTGCTCGTCGGCCCGTGGGAGGCGCTGTTCCCGTACCTGCTGGTCGCCGCGGCGAGCAGCTTCGTCTACGTCGCCGTCGCGGACCTGATGCCGCAGCTGCAGACGCGCCTGCCGCTGCGTGCGACGCTGTCGCAACTCGGCTGGCTCGCGGCCGGCCTGGGGGTGGTGGTGCTGGCACGCGCGATCCTGCCCGCGCACTGAGCCGGCGCGCGGCCACAGTCCCGGCAACCGCACCTGCGCGGCGTGGCGTCGTGCCGGCTCAGTCCGGTGCGGCGTCCGGGCCGAGCATGCGGCGCGGGACGACCCAGGCGTCGAACTGCGCGCCGTCGATGCCGGCCACGGCCTGCGCCGCCTCGCGCAGGCTCAGGCCATCGCGGTGGGCCCGCTGCGCCACCTTCGCGGCACGGTCGTAGCCGATGTGCGGCGCGAGCGCCGTCACCGTCATCAGCGAGCGATCGAGCAAGGCCTGCATGCGTTCGCCGTCGGCTTCCAGGCCCTCGATGCAGTGCGCGGCAAAGCTGTCCATCGCGTCTGCGAGCAGCCGCTGGCTGTCCAGCACGTCGAGCGCGATCAGCGGCTTGCACACGTTCAGCTCGAGCTGACCGGCGCCCGCCGCCATGCCGACGGCGACGTCGTGGCCGACCACCTGCAGGCACACCATCACCATGGCCTCGACCTGGGTCGGGTTGACCTTGCCCGGCATGATCGAACTGCCGGGCTCGTTGGCCGGCAGCCGCAGTTCGCCCAAACCGGCGCGCGGCCCGCTGCCGAGCAAGCGGATGTCATTGGCGATCTTGTGCAGCGCGAGCGCGAGCAAGCGCAACGCGGCGTGCAGACCGACCAGCGCCTCGTGCCCCGCGAGCGCGGCGAACGGGTTGGCCGCGACGACGAACGGGGCATCGAGCCGACGCGCGAGCACGGCCGCCACGCGCGCGCCGAACTCCGGGTGCGTGTTGAGGCCGGTGCCGACCGCGGTGCCGCCGATCGCCAGCGCGTGCACCGGCGGCAGCGCGCACTCGATCGCCCGCTCGGCCAGCGCGAGCTGCGCGTCGTGGCCGCCGAGTTCCTGGCCGAGCGTCACCGGCGTCGCGTCCTGCAGGTGGGTTCGGCCGACCTTGATGCGGTCGGCGTGCCGGTGCGCCTGCGCCTGCAGCGCCGCGCGCAGCCGCGCCAGCGCGGCGTCCAGCGGTGGCATCGCGCCCACGACGGCGACGTGCATCGCGCTCGGGAACACGTCGTTCGACGACTGGCCCAGGTTGACCTCGTCGTTCGGGTGCACGCGCGCGGCGCTGTCGCTGCCGAGCACGCCGCTCGCCAGCGCCGCCACCACCTCGTTGACGTTCATGTGGCTCTGCGTGCCCGAGCCCGTCTGCCACACCGACAGCGGAAAGGCGTCGTCGACCTCGCCGGCGGCGACGCGCGCGGCGGCCGCGGCGATGGCGTCGGCGCGTGCGGCGTCCAGCCGCCCGAGATCGCGGTTGACCTCGGCCGCCGCGCGCTTGATCTGCGCCATCGCATGGATCAGCGGCAAGGGCATGCGCTGGCTGCCGATGGCGAAGAAGTGGCGGCTGCGCTCGGTCTGCGCGCCCCACAGCGCGTCGACCGGCACCTCCACCGGTCCGAGGCTGTCGGTCTCTGTGCGGGTGCGACTCATCGGGGTCGTCAGCGCACCACCAGCACCGGCAGCGTGCCGTGCGTCAGCACCTTCTGCGTCTCGCTGCCGAGCAGCAGCGCGGCGACGCCGCGTCGGCCGTGCGAGGCCATCACGATCAGGTCGCAGCCCTTGGCCTGCGCGTGCTCGAGGATCGCCTCCCACGCGTGCAGCGCTTCGACGGTGTGGCCCTCGCAGGCCACGCCGGCCCGCTGCGCCGCCGCCTGCACCGCCTTCACGTGGGTGGCGGCAATCCGCTCCTGGGCATCGTAGAACTCCTGCGGCGGCACCGGCTGCATCTCGGAGATGGCGCTGTACGGGAACGGCTCCTTGACGCCGATCGCCGTCAACGCGCCACCGCCGAGCTTGGCGAGCTCGATCGCGGCCTGCACCGCCTTGGCGGTGATCTCCGAACCGTCGGTGGGAACCAAAATGCGCTGGTACATGGTGTGCTCCTGTTCGGGCGCCGCCGGGCTGCGGCGCGGCCACGGGTCACAGTGTCACGCAGCGGCAAGGGCCGCGTCTTAACCCTGATCAACCGATGGCAACCGGCCGCCTGGGGTCGGCGCACCACTCGCTCCACGACCCCGGGTACAGCACCGAGCCGTCGAGACCGGCGTGCGCCATCGCCAGCAGGTTGTGGCACGCGGTGACGCCGGAGCCGCACTGGTGCACGACCGAGGCCGGCGGACTGGCGAGGGCGTCGAACTCGGCCCGCAGCAAAGCCGCGGGCTTGAAGCGCCCGCCGGGCGCGAGGTTGTCCCTGAAGCAGCGCAGCGTCGCGCCCGGGATGTGGCCGGCGACCGGGTCGAGTGGTTCCACCTCGCCGCGAAATCGTTCGCCGGTGCGGGCGTCCAGCAAGCGCACACGACCGAGCTGCGCGAGCAGCGCGTCGGCCTGCACGGTCGGCATCGCCGGCGCGTCGCTCGCCGGGTAGGGCAACGCCGCGTGCACCGGGGTGGGCGCGGTGGTCTCGACCGCACCCCCGGAGCCGACCCAGGCCGACCAGCCGCCGTCGAGCACCGCGACCGCGTCGTGGCCGAGCCAGCGCAGCAGCCACCACGCCCGCGCGGCAATCGCGCCGCCCTGGTCGTCGTAGGCCACGACCTGAACGCCGGGCGTGATGCCCCAGGCGCCGACCCGGGCGGCGAAGTCCGCGCGCCCGGGCAGCGGGTGGCGCCCGTTGTGGCCGGTGCAGGCGCCGGCGAGGTCGTCGTCGAGGTGCGCGTAGCGCGCGCCGGGCACGTGGCCGGCGGCGTAGGCGGCCCGTCCGGCGGGCGGCGCGGACAACTCGAAGCGCGCGTCGAGCACGACGGTGGGCGCGCCGGCGGCGAGGCGCGCCTGCAGCGCCTCGGCGTCGATCAGGGTGTGGTGAAGGTCTTCCATGCGGCAATCCTACGGCCCCGGGGCATCGGCCGCCCGGCCGCGCGGCGCGACCACCCGCGCCCGCAACAGCGTGGCCGCCAGCCCGGCGGCGACGATCAAGGCAATACCGGCGAGCGCGAACGCGGTGATCTCGTCGCCGAACACCAGCGCGCCCCAGGCATAGGCGAACACGATGCCGGTGTACTGCAGCGCTGCGTTCGACAGCGGGTGGCCGATCGCATAGGCGCGCGTCATCATCAGCTGTGCGACGGTCGCCAGCAGCCCGATCGCGAGCAGCAGCGCCGCGCCGACCAGGCCATGCGCGTGCAGCCCGCTGGTGACGAGCGACAACACGAAGCCGACCAGCACGCCACCGAGCGAGAAATAGAAGACGATGCGGTAGTCGG
>JBDTUO010000316.1:0-4071 GCA_040007675.1 Rubrivivax sp. | reverse complement strand
GCGCCTTCTGGATCAGGATCGCGACGCGCATCTCGAGCTCCGGGGGCTCGATCGCGACCGTCAGCCCGGCGTCGAAGCGGCTGGTCAGCCGCTCGTCGATGTCGACCAGCCCCTTCGGGTAGGTGTCGCTGGTCATGATGATGTGCGCCCGCTTGGCCAGCAGCGCCTCGAAGGCGTTGAAGAACTCCTCCTGCGTGCGCTCCTTGCCGGCGAAGAACTGCACGTCGTCGATCAGCAGCAGGTCGAGCTGGTGGTACTTGGCCTTGAGCTCGTCGAAGGTCTTGCGCTGGTAGTTCTTGACGACGTCGCTGATGAACTGCTCGGCGTGCAGGTACAGCACGCGGGCGTCGGGGCGGTCCTTCAGCAGCGCGTTGCCGACCGCGTGCACCAGGTGCGTCTTGCCCAGGCCCACGCCGCCGTAGATGAACAAGGGGTTGTACATCTGGCCCGGCGCGCCGGCCACGTGCAGCGCCGCGGTGCGGGCCATCTGGTTCGCGCGCCCGGGCACCAGCGTGTCGAAGGTGAGGGCGCTGTTGAGCTTGTGGCGGGTCGCCGAGGGGGCGAGGCCCGCGCCGCTGCCGTCGGCGCCAGCGGACTCGCGCACCTCGCTGTCGCGCACGGGTCGTCGAGGCGCGGCCGAAGACGGCATCGCCCCCGGCTCGTCGTTGGCGGAATGGCCAGTGGCAGGCGCACGGACCGGCGTGGTGTCGCGCGGCGCGAGCGTCAACTCCAGCCGCACCGGGTGGCCCGCGAGGTCGGACAGCACGGCTTCGATGCGCCCGGCGTACTGCGCGCGGATCCAGTCGAGCTTGAAGCGGTTGGGCACCCGCAGCGAGACCCGGGTGCCGGCGGCGTCGGCGCCGTTCACCTCCGCCGGCGGCAGGGGCCGGATCCAGGTATTGAATTGTTGTTCGGGCAACTCGCTGGCCAGCCGTTCGCAGCCGCGCTGCCAAAGATCAAGGGTCATGTTTCAGGTGTGTGGAAATCTTCTTCGCGTCAGACCTGCCAGGCGCTCTGGACGGCAGCTCGGACGGCAGTTATCCACAGTTCTGGAGCGGGGGTCAAGACCCTGGAGGCGGTCGGTTCGTGGTGCAAGTGATTGACCCTAAAGGCGTTTCTTGCTGTAATCGTGGGTTTCCCGGATGCGCAGACGGTGTCGCTTGCAGCCCGGTGCGTCGCACGTTCGCCACGTTCGCCGCGGTTGCCCGAGTGGCTCCATTTGCCGCCGGGACCGAGGCGAATCGCGAAAGCGGCTCGCCCCGGCACCGAGCCCGGGCGCTGTGCGGCACCACTGACCGGGTCGACCCGGGGTTCGCAGCCGTTCTATCCGCCGTCCGCTGGGGCCGCCTGACGCGACCCTTGTTTCCTTTCCCTCCTCGATGGAGCCCCCATGAAGCGCACCTACCAACCCTCCAAGACCCGCCGCGCACGCACGCACGGCTTTCTCGTGCGCATGAAGACGCGCGGTGGCCGTGCGGTGATCAACGCCCGTCGCGCCAAGGGCCGCAAGCGCCTGGCCTGATCGCGGCCTCGCCGCCGCCCATGCTCGGCCGCCTTGTGCACAGTGTCGACTTCGAACGCCTGCGGGCAACCGCTGTGTGGTCGCGAAGCGCCCACTTCGCCGCTCACCACTTGTCCGAAGGACCGTCGCGTCCGCGGCGCGTGGTCGCGGAAGGCGGCAACCCGGAGTTATCCACAGGTCCTGTGGACACAGCGGCGTTGCCTGTGGATGACTCCCCGACTCTCGCCGCCGCGGCAGCGCCTGTCGGCGTCGACGCCCACTGGCTCGGCGTCGTGCTGCCGAAGCGGCTGGCGCGGCGGTCGGTGACGCGCAACCTGTTGCGCCGCCAGATCCGCGCCGCCGTGCTGCGTCACCAGGCGGCGTTGCCGCCCGGGCTGTGGGTGGTGCGGCTGCGGGCGCCGTTTGCGCCGGCGGAGTACATCTCGGCGGCATCGCTGCCGTTGCGGCGGGCGGCCCGCGACGAGCTCGACGCGCTGATGCGCGACGCCTGCGCAGCGCTGCCACGCAGCGCTCGCCCCGGCCGGTCGCCGAGCCGGCGCGGTCGTGCCGGCTCCTCGACCGCCTGAGCCCGGGACCACCGATGCGCATCGCTCACTGGCCGCGCCAGGGCCTGATCGGACTCGTGCACGGCTATCGGCTGCTGCTGAAGCCCTGGCTAGGCAACGCCTGCCGGTTCGAGCCGAGTTGTTCGCAGTACGCGCTCGACGCGCTGCGCATGCACGGGGCGATCGCCGGGTCCACGCTGACGGCGGGCCGGCTGCTGCGTTGCCACCCCTGGTGCGACGGCGGCGTCGACCCGGTGCCCGCGCGGTCGCCGGGCCTGTTCACACGCCTGGGCCTGGGGGCCCGCGCACCTGCTGTATCGAACCGAGAGTCTTCATGACCGACATTCGCCGCACCATCCTGTGGGTGGTTTTCACGATGTCGCTCGTCCTGCTGTGGGACGCGTGGAACAAGCACAGCGGCCAGCCGTCGCTGTTCGGCGGGCCGGCACGGCCGAGCGCCAGCGCCCCGGCGGCGGGCGCCGCGCCCGGGCCGGCCTCCGCTGGCGGGGTGCCGGGTGCGATCAGTGCTGCGGCCGCGGGCGCCGGCGCGCCCGGCGGGCCGGCGGGTGCGCCGGCGCCGGCGCCGAGCGAGCGCGTGACCATCGTCACCGATGTGCTGCGCGCGACGCTGGACAGCCGCGGCGGCACCTTGGTCGGTCTCGACCTGCTGAAGTACCGCGATCAGGTCGACCCGCAGCTTCCGGTCTCGCTGATGGCGCAAAACGCAGAGCGCGTCTATGTCGCGCAGACGGGGCTGATCTCGACCCAGCCCGGCGGCGCATTGCCGAATCACCTGAGCGCGATGCGCCTGCTGCCGGGTGACCACACCCTGGCACCGGGCGCAAAGGAAGTGAGCATAAGCTTCGAGGCGGTGGGCGGCGATGGCGTCAAGCTGATCAAGACGTACACGTTCCCGCGCGACGGCTACACGATCGGCGTGCGTCACGCGGTGGTCAACGGCGGCGCCACGCCGGTAGAGCCGCAGCTGTACCTGCAGCTCGCACGCGACGGCAATCCGCCGGCGGGTGAGTCCTCGTTCTATTTCACCTTCACCGGCCCGGCGGTCTACACCGAGGCACAGAAGTTCCAGAAGATCGACTTCAAGGACATCGCCAAGGGCAAGACGACGCACGAGAAGCGCGCCGACGAGGGCTGGGTGGCGATGGTCCAGCACTACTTCACGTCGGCGTGGTTGCTGCCACCCGGCGTGCCGCGCGAGTTCCGCACCGCGCAGGTGTCGGACAACCTGTATGCGGTCGCCGAGGTGACGCCGCTCGGCACGCTCGCGCCGGGTGCCGAGAAGAGCGTCGACGCGACCCTCTACGCCGGCCCGCAGGAGGAGTACAAGCTCGCCGCGCTGGCGCCAGGGCTCGAGCTCGTGAAGGACTACGGCTGGCTGACGGTGCTGTCCAAGCCCCTGTTCTGGCTTCTCACGCAGATGCACGCCTGGATCGGCAACTGGGGCTGGGCAATCGTCGCGCTGGTGGTGCTGCTGAAGGCCGCCTTCTACTGGCTCAACGCCAAGGCCTACGGGTCGATGGCCAAGATGAAGGCCGTCAACCCGAAGGTGATGGAGATGCGCGAGCGGCTGAAGGACAAGCCGCAGCAGATGCAGCAGGAGATGATGCGCATCTACCGCGAGGAGAAGGTCAACCCGCTCGGCGGCTGCCTGCCGATCGTGGTGCAGATGCCGTTCTTCATCGCGCTGTACTGGGTGCTGCTGTCCAGCGTCGAGATGCGCAACGCACCGTGGATCGGCTGGATCACTGATCTGGCAGCGAAGGACCCGTGGTTCATCCTGCCGGTGCTGATGACGCTGTCGTCGCTGTTCCAGGTCTGGCTGAACCCGACGCCGCCGGACCCGGTTCAGGCCAAGATGATGTGGCTCATGCCGCTCGCGTTCTCGGTCATGTTCTTCTTCTTCCCGGCCGGCCTGGTGCTGTACTGGCTGACGAACAACATCCTGTCGATCGCGCAGCAGTGGTTCATCAACAAGCGGCTCGG
>JBDTUO010000315.1:0-4079 GCA_040007675.1 Rubrivivax sp. | reverse complement strand
TGCGTCACGCTGAGTTCGACGGGTACGCCACCGGTCGGCGTCAGGGTGGCCTGCGCGCCGCGTTCGAGAGCTTCCTGAACCAGCCGGGCGTGCCCATCGTGCAGGTCGCCGTCGACTGCGGCGGACCAGTTCCGCGCTTGCGTCTCGAGCAGCGGCGCTTCCTGCCCGCCGGGTCGACGTCGCCACCGGCGACGCGCCCGTGGGGCATCCCGCTGTGCGTGCGCTGGGGCGACACGGCCGGCACGCACGAGCAATGCCAGCTGATGGACCGCCGGTCGGCCACGCTGCCCCTGCCCGCCGCCGCCTGCCCCGCCTGGGTGATGCCGAACGCCGGCGGGGCCGGCTACTACCGTTTCACGCTCGCGCCGGGCTATGCACAGCGCCTGGAAGCGAACTTCGACGCGCTGGATGCCCGCGAGCAGCGCGCCTACGCTGATTCGGTGGACGCGGCCTTCGGCGCCGGTGTGCTGGACGAGGCAGGTTTTCTGCGCGCCGCCGCCCGGCTCGCGACGGCCCCCGAACGCGAGACCGCGATGGCGCCGCTGCACCGCCTGGCCTGGATTCGCATGCATCTGGCCGACACGCCGGCGGCGGTGCTCGAATTGCGCAGCTTCATCCGCGCCACCTACGGCCCCGGGCTCGACCGCTTGGGTTTGCAGCCGCGCACCGATGACAGCGACGACGATCGCCGCCTGCGGGTGGAGCTGATGAGCGCGGTGGCCGAACTCGGGCGCGAGCCGGCGCTGCGCACGATGCTGGCCGCCCAGGGACGCCGCGTGCTCGGGCTGCGGGTCGACGGCGACGCGGACGTCGCGGACGGCCAGCTGCACCCGGACGCCGCGCCGACCGACCAGCGCGCGCTCGCGCTGCGCGTGGCGATGGAAGACGGCGACGTGGAGGTGTTCGACGCGCTGCTGGCGCATGCGGCCGCCAGCCAGGACGCCGAGGTGCGCGGCCAGTTGCTCGGCGCGGCGGGCGCCGCGACCGCGCCCGCGTTGCGCGCCCGCGCGCTGGCCCTCGCCCTCGTGCCGGGCGCAGTGCGGCGCAACGAGATAGGGGTCCTGCTGGACGGCGGCTGGAGTAGCAGCGGCTCGGCCCATGTCGAGGACAGCGCGGCGCTGCTCCAGCTGTCGCGCGCGTGGCTCGACACCCATTTCGAGACCGTCGCGGAGCGGGTGGCACCCTATGGCGCCAGCCTCGTGCGCCGCTATGCCGCAGGCCAGTGCAGTCGCGCCGCCGCGGACACGCTGCAGGCGAAGTTCGCGCCCCGCGTGCAGGCGATAGACGGCGGCCCGCGCGCGCTCGACCAGGCGGTCGAGCAGGTCCGGCTGTGCGCCGCGCTGCGCGCCCGGCTCCAGCCCGCGGCGGCGCAGATGCGCGCCGCGCAGCGCGCCCGTCCGTAGTGCAGTCCGATCGGCCGGCCGACCTCAACCGAACCGCAGCGCCGCGATCGGCGGCAGGTGCATCGAGACCGTCTGCCAGTGCTCACCCGCGTCGTCGCTCGCCCACAGGCCGCCGGTCGTGCTTCCCAGCAGCAGCGTGCGGCCGTCGCCGCCGACCACCAGCGCGTGGCGGTACGCGAGGTCGTAGCAGTGGTGCTGCGGCAAGCCCTCGCCCAGCGTCTCGAAGCTGCGGCCGCCGTCACGCGTGCGGTTGACGACGAGCGCACCGCCCACCGGCACGCGCTGCTGGTCGGCCACCGCGGGCACGAACCACGCGGTGTCGGCGTCAGCCGGGTGCACCGCGACGGCGAAGCCGAAGTTCGACACCGGCACGTCGGTCACCTCGGTCCAGGTCGCGGCGCCATCGGTGCTGCGCCAGATGCCGCCATGGTGCTGGCACCAGAACACGTCGGGCTGCGCCGGGCAGCGCACGATCAGGTGCGGATCCTGGATGTTCGGGTTCCCGGCCTGCTCGGGTGGCATGAAATTGGCGCGCATGCCGGTCGCCGTCAGTGCCCAGCTCGCGCCGTCGTCGCGCGTCGTCCAGGCGCCTCCGCAGCTGACGCCGACCAGCATTTCCTGGGGCCGCGCAGGGTGCGGGCACAGCGAGTGGATGCCCGGCACGTCGTAGCCGCCGCCGAACCACTCGAGGCGCTCGGGTCGGTCCCACAGGCCGCGCACCAGTCCCCACGAGTCGCCGAAGTCGCGTGAGCGGAACAGCCCGCCGGGCAGCGTGCCGGCCCAGACGCTGCCGTCCGCACACACCATCGACCAGACCTGGACCAGCTTCCAGGGCGGTCCTTCGGCGCCCGCGGGCTGTTCCGGATAGGTCGGCGTCGCGACCTCGCTCCAGTGTGCGCCGGCGTCGTCGGAGCGGTGCAGCTTGACCCCGAAGTGACCGAGGTTCAGCGCCGCGAGCATGCGGTTCGGCCGCGCGGCATCGGCGCCTGGCGGCAGCAGCATGCTGACCGGTTCGCCGAGGAAATGCTGTGCCGCGATGGTCCAGCTGCCGCCGGCGGCGCGCTTCAGCTGCAGCAGGCCCTTGCGGGTCGCGACCCAGGCGCGGTCGGGGTGGACAGTCATGGCGGCAAGCTCCTTCGTGGCAGTGTGTGGGTTCAGCCCCCGGACAGGGCCTGCATGACGTAGACGGCGCTGTCGGGCGCCAGCGGGTCGCTCAGGCCCTGGCCGTCGCGGCAGCGCCGGCCGTCGACGAACACGGCAACGTTCGGACGCACGTGGCCCTGGTCGTCGAGCACGTAGCCGCGCAGCCGCGGATTGACGGCGAACGACGCCGCCAGCGCCGCCCCCAGCGTGGTCGCAGCGGTCTCGACCTGGGGCGTGTCGGTGAAGCGGCGCAGCTGCGGTGTGAAGCGGACGACCGGCATGGGCGCGATGATGCCGCCAGCCCCCGGCGGTTGACAATGCGCGCCCTGCCCCCACCGCCGCGGCCGCCGGCCACGCCCGACCCCCGATGTTGCCCGGCCCGCTGTCCGCCGCCCTCGCCTACGTGCTTTGGGGCCTGGCGCCGCTGTACCTCAAGCAGCTCGCCGACGTGCCGGCACTGCAGGTGGTCGCCCACCGCTCCTGGTGGGCGTTGCTGTTCGTGTTCGCGCTGCTCGCGTGGCGCGGCCGGGTCGGCCGCGTGCACCGCGCGCTGTCAGACCCCCGCACGCTGGCGATATTCGCGCTCAGCGCCGCGCTGCTGAGCGCGAACTGGTTGATCTACGTGTGGGCCGTTTCGGCCGGGCGCATCGTCGATGCCAGCCTCGGCTACTTCATCAACCCGCTCGTCAATGTGCTGCTCGGCGTGGCGGTGTTGCACGAGCGGCCACGGCCGCTGCAATGGTTCGCGGTCGCCGTGGCGGCCGGCGGCGTCGCGGTGCTGGTGGCGGTGGCCGGTGAATGGCCGTGGATCGCACTCACGCTGGCCGGCAGCTTCGGCGTCTACGGCTTGCTGCGCAAGACCGCCCCGCTGGGCGCCGCCGAAGGCCTGGGGCTGGAGACGCTTTTGCAGGCGCCGCTGGCGCTGGCACTGATCCTGTGGTGGGCCGCGCAAGGCAGCAGCGCGATGCGCCTGGACGACCCGGCGACGTCGCTGTGGCTGATCGCCGCCGGCCCGCTCACCGCGGTGCCGCTGCTGTTGTTCGCGGCCGGTGCGCGGACCGTGTCGCTGGCGACGCTCGGCTTGCTGCAGTACCTGGGCCCGACGCTGCAGTTCCTGATCGGGGTCGGCGTCTACGGCGAACCCTTCGGTGCGGGGCGGGCGCTCGGCTTCGGGTTGATCTGGGCCGCGCTGTTGATCTACAGCGGAGAAGCCGCATGGCGCTGGCGGACGGGCGGTCTGCGGCCGGTGAAAGCACGCTCATAGCCGTGGACTACTGCCACGATTGAGACGTTTGATCCCACCGTGAATACATCTGTTTGATAATCGACTCCGTTGTCTAGATAGTTTGCATCAACTACACAAGGAGTTCCGGATGTCTCTCATCAACACCCCCGTTCAAGCTTTCACCGCCCAGGCCTTCAAGGCCGGCAAGTTCGTCGAAGTGACCGAGGCGTCACTGCGCGGCAAGTGGAACGTGTTCATGTTCTACCCGGCCGACTTCACCTTCGTCTGCCCGACCGAGCTCGAGGACC
>JBDTUO010000314.1:0-4084 GCA_040007675.1 Rubrivivax sp. | reverse complement strand
TCCGGCGGCAGGTGGTACAGGTCCTTGGTGGCCGCCTCGCCCGGGTGGATCTTGTTCTCGACCCCGTCCAGGCCCGCCATCAGCAGCGCCGAAAAACCCAGGTACGGGTTCATCAGCGGATCAGGGAAGCGGGCCTCCACGCGGCGTCCTTTTGGATTGGCCACGTACGGAATGCGGATCGAGGCCGAACGGTTCTTCGCCGAATAGGCCAGCTTGACCGGCGCCTCGAAGCCGGGCACCAGTCGCTTGTACGAATTCGTGCCCGGGTTGGTGATCGCGTTCAGCGCGCGTGCGTGCTTGATGATGCCGCCGATGTAGAACAGCGCGAACTCGCTCAGGCCGGCGTAGCCGTCACCGGCGAACAGGTTCTTGCCGTCCTTCCAGACCGACTGGTGCACGTGCATGCCGCTGCCGTTGTCGCCGACCACCGGCTTGGGCATGAAGGTCGCCGTCTTGCCGTAAGCATGCGCGACGTTGTGGATGATGTACTTCTGCAGCTGTGACCAGTCGGCGCGCTGCACCAGCGTGCTGAACTTGGTGCCGATCTCGTTCTGGCCGGCACCCGCGACCTCGTGGTGGTGCACCTCGACCGGGATGCCCATCTGCTCGAGCAGCAGGCACATCTCGGAGCGGATGTCCTGCATGCTGTCGACCGGCGGCACCGGAAAATAACCGCCCTTGACCGTCGGCCGGTGGCCGAGATTGCCGCCTTCGAGCTTGCTGCCGGAGCTCCACGCGCCCTCCTCCGAGCCGATCTTGACGAAGCAGCCCGACATGTCGATGCGCCACTGCACCTGGTCGAAGATGAAGAACTCGGGCTCGGGCCCGAAGTAGGCCGCGTCGCCGAGGCCGGACGACTTCATGTACGCCTCGGCACGCTTGGCGAGCGATCGCGGGTCGCGCTCGTAGGGCTTGCCATCGCCGGGCTCGATGACGTCGCAGCTGAGGAACAGCGTCGGCTCTTCGTAGAACGGGTCGATATTGGCGGTGACGGGATCGGGCATCAGCAGCATGTCCGACGCCTCGATGCCCTTCCAGCCGGCGATCGACGAGCCGTCGAACGCGTGGCCGGACGAGAACTTGTCCTCGTCGAAGTGGGACACCGGCACCGTCACGTGCTGCTCCTTGCCGCGGGTGTCGGTGAAGCGGAAGTCGACGAACTTGACTTCGTTTTCCTTCACCATCTTCATCACGTCGGCAACTGTCTTTGCCATCAGGGGTCTCCTAGCGGGAACGATACACAGGGTATGGGGGGATTCTTGACGGGCAGCGGGCTCCGGATGACCGAGCCCACGATGCGCCCGGCAATCTAGCAGAAACCATGCCCGGGACTGTCGCACACGGCGCTGCCCGAGGGCGGCAGATGCACCTGCAGGGTGCCCGCCTTGTCCCCGAAGCAGTGCATCGCCCTGTCAGCGCACCAACTCGGGGCCGAGCTCCCCACCCTCGTCGCGGGCGCCGTCTCGCAACATCGGGAACGCCAGCGCGACGGCGTCCGGCTCGCCCTTGACGCCGAGCTCGATGTGGCGGCCGTGCACCGGGTGGTCGACGCTCGGCAGGCTGAACACCCGCACGCCCGGGTGCGCCGCCTCGACGCGCTCCATCAGCGGGGTCAGCGTCGCCTCGAGCGCGCCGAACACGACTACCGAGCGTTCGACCAGCGGGTGCAAGCCCTGCAGCGCGGTGTAGCGCTGGTCGAGCACCCACTCGATCATCGGCCAGGCCATGACCGGGAAGCCCGGCACGAAATGCACGTCGTCGACGCTGAAGCCCGGGATCTTGTTGTACGGGTTCGGCACGATGGTCGCCCCGGCCGGGAACACGCCCATGTTGAGCCGGTGCACGTTGTCGTCCCGGTCGGGCTCGAACGCGCGGCCCTGTTCGGCCGCGACGTCGCGCATGCGGTCGAGGATCAGCGCGCGCGCCTGCGGGTGCAGCTCCAGCGCACGCCCGAGCGCCGCCGCTGCGCATTGGCGCGTGTGGTCATCCGGGGTCGCACCGATGCCGCCGCAGCAGAACACGAGGTCACCGCTGGCGAAGGCCTCGCGCAGTGCCGCGGTGATGCGCGGCCGGTCGTCGCCGACATAACGGGCCCAGGACAGGGCCATGCCGCGCGCCGCGAGCAGCGCGATCACCTGCGCCAGGTGTTTGTCCTGGCGCTTGCCCGAGAGAATCTCGTCGCCGACGATGATCAGCCCGACGTTCATCGGCCGGCCTCCGCTGAAGGGATTGGAGTGAGCGGTGGTGGCGGCGTGGCGTTGACGAACAGCAACAAGGCCGGCGCCGCTCCCATCGCGCCGGACAACATGCCCATCTCCAGCAGCGGTACCGCGACGGCGATGATCAGCAACGGAGCGACGAGAGCGCGCAAACCGCCGGCCCCGACCGACCCAAGCCAGTCGAACGCGGCCGCGGACGGCCACCAGGCCTCCAGGGCCTGACGCAGCGTGTCGACCGCCGGGGTCCACAACCACCCGCCGAAGCCGAGCACCGCGGCGCCCGCCAGCAGCACCGGAACCAGCGAGACGAGCATCACGCGCGGGTGCAGGCAGTACGCCGCGGCGCGCCAGAAGGCGCCCATCACGCTGTTCACGCTGTTCATCGCACGACCGCCGCGCGCCCCAGGCGCTGGAAGATCGTGGCCGACGCAGCGATCAACGCAGGTTTCCGGTGTGGCCGAGCGAATAGCGGCCGGGCAACGGCCACACGGTCAGGCCGTGCGGCTCGGCGCCGACCTTGATCTGGCGCACCTCGCCGCTACTCGTGTCGAAGCGGTAGACGACGTCGTCGTAGCGTGCGGCCAGCCACAGGTGGCGGCCATCGACGCTGACGTTGCCCATGTCCGGGCTGCCGCCGCCGGGCACGCCCCAGCGGTCCGTCACCTGCCCGGTCGCGAAGTCGATCACCGCGACACTGCCGCTGCCATTGCGCGGGCCGTGGATCTTGTGCGAACCGCGGTTGGCGACGTACAGCCGGCTGCCGTCGCGGCTCGGGTACAGGCCATGGGCGCCGACGCCGGTGGCGACGAAGCCGACCTGCACGAAGCGTTCGGCGTCGACCACGTGCACCCCGTCGGCGTGCATGTCGGCGATGTAGAAACGCTTGCCATCGGGCGAGATGCGGATGTCCTGCGGCATGCCGGACTTGACCGTGCACAGCTCGGTCGGACCCGGGCTCCACACCTCCCCCGCCTTCAACTGCACCGCCTTGTAGCGCGTGGCAGGCATCTGCAGCTTCAGGTAGCCGAGCACCTTGCGTTCGGCGAGGTCGACGCGCACCAGCGAGCCGGCGAACTCGCAGGTGAAGACGGCCTGACGGCCGTCGATCGAGAAGTCGGCGTGGTTGATCCCCGGGCAGCCGGGCACGTCGATCGAATACTGCAGCGCCATCGTCTTCGGCTCGCGGAAGTCGAGGCGCTTGCGCGCCTCCGCGACCACGATCGCCGACTTGCCGTCGGGCGTGTAGTACATGTTGTACGGGTCGTCGACCGGGATCGCGGTACCGGGCTTGCCGGTGCGCGGGTCGATCGGCGTCAGGCTGCCGTCGGTGCGGCCCTCGGCGTTGTTCGTCACCCACAGCGTGCGCAGGTCCCACGACGGCACGATGTGCTGCGGGCCGATGCCGACCTTGAAACGGTCGACCACCTTCATCTGCGCCGGGTCGATGACGTAGACGTCGTTGGAGCGCAGGTTCGGCACGTAGATGCGTTCGAGGTCGCCCTGCAGCGCCGGCGAGACCTTGCCGGGCCCGGTCTCGCTGTAGACGTTGCCCGGCTGCGGCACGGCCGGCATGCCGGGCAGCGGGGCGGCGGCACTGGCGGCAGCGACGCCGTCCGCCGCGTGCGACGGCCGCGCCAGCCCGGCAGCCACGGTGATCAGCAGCGCCGCTGCGCCGGCGGCCGCCGCCAGCCAGGTGCCGGTTCCGTCCCCCCGGACCGCCGCGCTGCGCCGTGCCCCGGTCCCACTCTTCCGCGCCATGTGTGTGTGCTCCTGCTGCAATCGGCGCGATTGTCACCTGCCGCCGGCGCCCTTCAGCGCCGTTCAGCGCCGGTCAGCGTCGGTCGCGTTGCGCGCGGATCGCCGCT
>JBDTUO010000313.1:0-4090 GCA_040007675.1 Rubrivivax sp. | reverse complement strand
GTGACGCCGAAGCCGCAGCCGGGCAACCCGAAGCCGCGCCTGTTCCGGCTGCCCGAGCGGCAAGCGATGATCAACCGCCTCGGCTTCAACAACGACGGGCTCGCGAGTTTCCTGGCCAACGTGCGCCGCAGCACCCGGTTCCGGCGCGGCGGAGGCGTCCTCGGCCTGAACATCGGCAAGAACGCCGCGACACCGATCGAGCGGGCGGCCGACGACTACCTGGAGGCGCTCGACGCCGTCGTGCCGCATGCAGACTACGTGACGATCAATATCTCGAGCCCGAACACCAAGGACCTGCGCACGCTGCAGGGTGACGCCGCGCTCGACGCGCTGCTGGCGGCGCTGCAGGAGCGACGCCTCGGGTTGGCCGAGCGGCTCGGGCGGTCGGTGCCGATGTTCGTCAAGATCGCCCCCGACCTCGACGATGCGCAGGTCACGCACCTCGCGCACACGCTGCGGCGGCACGGCGTCGACGGCGTGATCGCCACCAACACGACCCTCGCCCGCGACGCCGTCGCCGGTCTGGCGCATGCCGGTGAGGCCGGCGGGCTCAGCGGCGCCCCGGTCTTCGCGCCGAGCAACCGTGTGATCGCCGCGCTGCGCGCCGCGCTCGGCACGGCGTTCCCCATCATCGGCGTCGGCGGCGTGATGTCGGGCGCGGATGCGGTGGCCAAGCGCGCGGCGGGCGCCGACCTGGTGCAGATCTACACCGGCCTGATCTACCGCGGCCCGGCACTCGTGCCGGAGGCAGCGCGGGCGATGAAGAAGTCGGCCGCCGCCGCCAGCCCGTCGCGGCCGTAGGGCACCGCCAGCGCGACCAACGCCGCCGGCACGCCGCCGAGCGCGCCCAGCGGGGGCACGGACGGTGTCATGGGCGGCATGGCGTGGATGCTGCGGCGGCGCGGCCAGACGGGGCGGGGCACGGGCGCAACGCTATGCTCGGCCGATGCACATCGCCCGGCTGCTGCACTCCCAGGGATTCGGCACACGGCGTGAATGTGCCGCGCTGTGCCGCCACGGCCGCGTGCGCGTGGATGGCGCCGCCATCGATCACCCGGGAACCGAGGTGGAAGTGGCCGAGGGCCGGTCGTTCGAGGTGGATGGGCAGGAGTGGCGCTTCCGCACCCACGCGCTCGTGATGCTCAACAAGCCGGCCGGTGTCGAGTGTTCACGCGAACCGCGCGACCACGTGCCGGTGCTGACGCTGTTGCCCGCACCGCTGCGGCAGCGTGGTGTGCAGCCGGTCGGTCGGCTCGACGCCGACACCACCGGGCTGCTGCTGCTGACCGATGACGGCGCGCTGCTGCACCGCCTGACTTCGCCGCGCCACCAGGTCGCCAAGGTCTACGAGGTGACCTGCCGCCATCCGGTGCCGCCGGCGCAACTCGACGCCTTGCGCGCGGGCGTCGTGTTGCACGACGACCCGGAGCCGGTGCACGCGCTGGCGGCGGAGTCGACCGGCGAACGAACATTGCGACTGACGATCGGCGGCGGCCGCTACCACCAGGTCAAGCGCATGCTGGCCGCTGCGGGCAACCGTGTCGAAGCCCTGCACCGCAGCGGCTTCGGTGCGCTGACGCTCGGCACGCTGGCGGCGGGCGAATGGACGTGGATCGATCCGGCGGCGCTGCACGCGACCGCGGGCGCGGATCCGGACACCGCCGACCAGCCGACGCCCGACGTGTCCGGCAACGCTCGATAATCCGCCCGCCATGCGCGTGCTCCGCGGCCTGTTCCCCTCCGGCGAGGCGCCGCCGAGCGCGCTGACCATAGGCAGCTTCGACGGCGTGCACCGCGGCCACCAGGCGATGCTCGCGCTGTTGATCAACGAGGCGCGCCACCGCGCGCTGCCGAGCGCGGTGCTGACGTTCGAGCCGCACCCGCGCGACTTTTTCCACGCCCACCGCGGCGGACCGATGCCGCCGCGGCGCATCGCCCCGTTGCGCGACAAGCTGGCCGAACTGGCACGCTGCGGCGTCGAGCGCGTGCACGTGCTGCGTTTCGACGCCTCGCTGGCGGCGCTGTCCCCCGAGGTTTTCATCGAACGGGTGCTGCGGCTCGGCCTCGGTGCGCGCTACGTGCTGGTCGGCGACGACTTCCGCTTCGGCGCGCGCCGCGCCGGCGACTACGCCGGGCTCGACGCCGCCGGCGCGCGGCACGGCTTCGACGTCGCGCGGATGCAGAGCTACCAGGTGCACGGGCAGCGCGTGTCGAGCTCCGCGGTGCGTGCCGCGCTCGAAGCCGGCGCGATGGACCAGGTCGCCGACCTGCTCGGCCGGCCGTACACGATCAGCGGGCGCGTGCAGCACGGCCGCAAGCTCGGACGCGAGCTGGGATTCCGCACGCTGAATCTGCGCTTCCCGCACCCGCGGCCGGCCGCGCACGGCATCTTCGTGGCACGGGTGCACGGCCTCGTGGCCGGGCCACCGTTGCCGGCCGTCGCCAGCCTGGGCACCCGCCCGGCGGTCGAGACCGGCGGCGCACCGCGCCTGGAAACGCATGTGCTCGACTGGCCGGCGGGGCTCGGCATCGACGCCGGCTACGGCCGCTGTATCGTCGTCGAGCTCCCGCACCGGCTGCACGCGGAACGCGCCTATGGGTCGCTCGACACGCTCAAGGACGGCATTGCGCAGGACGTGCTCGACGCCCGCGCGTGGTTGGCGGCGCGCGCGTGAGCGGGTTGCGCGTATGCGGCGTCAGAAGCGCCAGACCAGCCCGCTGCCGACAGACCAGTCGGCGCGCCGCGTGACCAACGGGCTGTCGGCCACCGGGCCGAGCTGGCGCGACAGCCCGGCGCTGACGAACCCGGCCCAGTGCGGGCCCAGCTCACTGCGCAGTGTCGCGTCGACCGAGATGTTGCGCAGGCCCGTGTGCGGCGTGTACACGGCGTAGCCGCTGGTGGCCGACTGCGCCTCGGTCACCCCGTACCAGCTCTGCAGGTAGCGCGCACCGGCCCACACCAGCGAGCTGCCGAGCTGGAACTGCATGTCGGGGCCCAGGTGCCAGCGTCGGGTGACCCCGGCATCCGCCCACCAGCCGCCGCCCCGGTTGAGCAGGTCGACGCTGACGCTCGAGTGCAGACGCCACGCGGGGTCAGGCCGATATTGGGCCCGCAGGCGGGCGCGCAGCGTGCGCTTGACATCCCCCAGGCCATCGAGCGCGTCGCTGTCGGACTCCTGGCGGCCGTTGTCGAAACGCAGCCCGAGGCTGACGTGCCAGTCGCGCCGCTGCACGAAGTTGGCCGACAGGCCTCGCTCGACGTCATCGTCGCGCCGCGTCGTGAAACCGCCGCCACCGGACAGAGTCACCCGGCCCCAGCGCAGGAAGCCGGCCGGTCGCACGCCCCAGCTGTGCCGCCCGGCGCCCGCGAACTCGGCGTCGTACGAAGTGATCAACCCGATCGCGCCTTCGAACCTCTTCGCGGGCAGCAGCGCAAAGGGCGCGGACGCCGCCGCTGCGGGGTCCGGTGCCACGTCATCGGCCGCCGCGGCGCTGCCGCTGCTCGCCAGCAACGACAGCAACGACAGCAGCGACAGCAGCGACAGCAGCGACAGCAGCTCCAGCGCGCGTGGCGCAGCCGCGAACGGGCCGCGCCACGACGCTGCGGGGACAGGAGGCAGAGGGCAGAGCGCAGGCTGGGGCATCGGCAAGGTGCGTACGGTGGCGAGCGAGGCAATCAGTGTGGGCTCACCGCATAGAATGAGGGCATGGCGTGGTTATCAACGGCAGGACATCCGCAACGCGACCGCGTGGGAGCCCACACGGCCACGCGTCGGCAGACCACGCGCGACCGAATTTTGGGCACACCCGTCTGAAGCGCCGCTGAAGGCCGCTCCGCTGCGGGGCACCGCCGCCCCGGATTCCGCCCTGTGCCTGCCTGCCGCCCCCCACGCGGCCTCGTCGCCATGACTACCGCCGCACCCGATCACCGTTCGACGCTGAACCTGCCCGACACGCCGTTCCCGATGCGCGGGGACCTGCCGAAGCGCGAGCCCGGCTGGGTGGCGGCGTGGGACGAGCGCGGCATCTACCACCGCCTGCGCCAGGCGCGCCACGGTGCGCCGCTGTTCGTGCTGCACGACGGCCCGCC
>JBDTUO010000312.1:0-4116 GCA_040007675.1 Rubrivivax sp. | reverse complement strand
TGCCAGGACAGCCGCGACGCGCTCGAGATCACGCCGATGCTGCTGCTCGGCCCGCCAGGCGTCGGCAAGACCCACTTCGCGCGCGAGGTCTCGCAGCTGCTGGGCACCGGGCTGGGCTTCATCTCGATGAGCTCGCTGACCGCCGGCTGGGTGCTTTCCGGCGCGTCGTCGCAATGGAAGGGCGCGCGCCCCGGCAAGGTGTTCGAGACGCTGGTCGACGGCGCGTACGCGAACCCCGTGATGGTGGTCGACGAGATCGACAAGGCGCGCGGCGAACACGCCTACGACCCGCTCGGCGCGCTGTACAGCCTGCTCGAGCACGACACGGCGCGCAGCTTCACCGACGAGTTCGCCGAGGTCGCGATCGACGCCAGCCAGGTGGTCTGGGTGGCGACCGCAAACGACGAGCGCGCGATCCCCGATCCGATCCTGAACCGGATGAACGTGTTCGAGGTGCAGATGCCCGACCGCGACGCGGCGCGGGCGATCGCGATGCGCCTGTACATCGGCATCCGGGCCAGCCACGACTGGGGCCGGCGCTTCGACGAACAACCGTCTGACGCCGTACTCGAGCGTATCGGCGAGCTGGCGCCGCGCGAGATGCGGCGCGCCTGGATGACCGCGTTCGGCAACGCGCGGCTGGCGGTGCGGGCGACGGTCGAGGTCACCGACCTGCCCGGCCCGCACGGCCGGCGCTCGCCGATCGGCTTCACGCATTGAACGGAGGGCGCGGCGGTGCGCCCCACGCGCATCATCAGGGCCGTGATCCGATCTTCGGAGGCCCGCATGCCCCGCCCCCCGCGCGCCATCTTTCGGCTGTCGACAGCGCTGACGTCTGCCCTGATCCTGTCGGCCTGCGCCGCAGCGCTGGACGAGCCGCCAGCCCCTGTGCCCGCTGCTGCTTCCGCGGCGCGCCCGGCACCGGTGCCCACGGCTGCCGCGCCCAGGGCGCTGGCCGGCACCCAGTGGGAGCTGGTGTCCGTGCACTCGATGTCGGACAACCAGCGCACGACCCGCGTCGCTGACCCGTCACGCTACACGATGCAGTTCGGCGCCGACGGCAGCGTCGCCTTCCGCCTCGATTGCAACCGCGCCAGGGGAGCCTGGAGGGCGAGCCCGGATGACTCGGGGCATGCGGGAAGGATCGAATTCGGTCCGCTCGCCGGCACGCGCGCGCTGTGCGCACCCGGGGCGATCGACGATCGTGTGCGGCGTGACCTGGCCGACGTGCGCTCGTACCGGTTCGATAACGGCCAGCTGCACCTGTCGCTGATGGCCGACGGCGGCGTCTACCGCTGGCGGCCGGCCGCGTGGTAGGAGCGCGCGTCAGTCCGCGCCGGCGGCTGGCACCGATGCCTTTTCAGCGGTCGCGTGTCGCGCGGCGGCGCACCGCGTCGAGGTAGGCGTGACCGTCGGGTGGCAGCCCGTTGCGCTGCGACGCCCAGACCATCTCACCCAGGCACTCCATCACCTCGTGCTGCGCCGCGTGCAGTGAACCGAGCCGCGCCGCCAGCAACTCGACCGCCTGGCGGATGCCGTGCGGCTGGTCGATGCTGCATTGCTCGTCGATCGTCAGGTGCATCGACAGGTGCAGGAACGGGTTGGTGCGGCCTTCCTCGACCGTGTAGACCTTGCCCAGCGCCGCCACCTCGTCGGCCAGATCGGCGTCGTATTCCGGGTGTTCATCGAGCCAGCGCGCGGCGAGGGCCTCGATCGGCGTCAACGGCGCACCGCGCTGGCGCCTGGCGTGCACGCCGCAGAAGAAACGGCGCACGTCCTGCTGGTTCGGCTGGAACATCCGAGAATTGTCGCGTGCCGCGTCGCCTGCCCGCCGTCCCTTCGTGATTCACGACCCCTGGTTCTACGCGGTCGCGGTGCCGGCGGTGCTGCTGATGGGCCTGTCCAAAAGCGGCTTCGGCGCCGGCTTCGGCGCCCTTGCGGTGCCGCTGATGGCGCTTTCAGTGCCGGTGCCGCAGGCCGCGGCGATCCTGCTGCCGCTGCTGGCGGTGATGGACGGGTTCGGCATCGCCGCGCTGTGGCGCGAGCGCGACCGCGCACTGATCCGCCTGCTGGTGCCAGCCGGCCTGGCCGGCACCGTGCTCGGCACGCTGCTGTTCGGCTGGCTCACCGGCCCGGCGGTCGCCGGCATCGTCGGCGCGCTGACGCTGTGTTTCCTCGCGATCCGGCGCATCTTCCCGCCGCGCTCGGACGCGCCGCCACCGTCGCGTGCGCTCGGCCGCCTGATGGGCATGTTGTCGGGTTTCACGAGCTTCGTCGCCCACGCCGGCGGGCCGCCGATCGGCTTCTACGTGCTGCCGCTGAAACTGCCGCCGGTGCGGTTCGCGGCGACGATGGCGGTCTTCTTTGCCGTCGTGAACCTGTCGAAGTGGCTGCCCTACGCCTGGCTGGGCCTGTTCGACGCCCGCTCCCTCGCGACCTCGGCGCTGCTGCTGCCGCTGGCGCCGCTAGGCGTCTGGCTCGGGGTGCGGATGGTGCGGCGCATCCCGCCGCGGCTGTTCTACGGGTTGTTCGAGCTCGGCATGCTGCTGACCGGCTGCAAGCTGCTCTGGGACGGCCTGTCTGCGGTCCTGCACCGCTAGGCCAACGTCGTCGCCGATCCACGCCAGCAGCAAGGTCCAGCCGACGGCCAGCACCACCGGGCCGACGAAGATGCCGACCAGCCCGAACGCGAACAGCCCGCCGATCACACCGACCAGGATCAGCAGCAGCGGCAGGTCGGCGCCCATGCGGATCAGCACCGGGCGGATCACGTTGTCGAGCGTGCCGATGACGCCGGACGCCACCAGCATGAACACGCCCCAGCCGGTGTTGTCCTGCCAGAACAACCAGCCGGATGCCGCCAGCAAGACCGGAATCGGGCCGAGCTGGGCGAGGCACAACATCAGCATCAGCGCGGTCAGAAGCCCGGGGAACGGCACCCCGGCGAGCCACAGCGCGAGCCCGCCCAGCACCGACTGCACGACGGCCGTGACGCCGACGCCGAGCGCGACGCCGCGGATCGACTGCGCCGCCAGTTGCACCACATGCTCGCCGCGCGGGCCGGCCAGGCGGCGGCCGGCGCGGCGTGCGGTCTCGGCCCAGGCCTCGCCGTCGGCGTACATCACGGCGGCCAGCAGCACCGTCAGCAGGAACTGCAGCAACAGGAAGCCCAGGCTGCCCGCCTCGGCGACGAACCAGCGCGTCAGTCCGCCGGCGTAAGGCGTCAGGCGCTCGAACATGCCGTCCACCCCGGCGGCCATGACCTGGTGCCACACGTCGACCAGCGTGCCGCCGACCAGCGGCAGCCGCGCTATCCACGCGGGTGGCTCCGACAGCCGGTAAACCGACACCGCGCGGGCCCAGCCGACGATCTGGTCGGCATTGCCGACGATGGTGCCGATCGCCAGCAGCAGCGGCACGATGAACAGCAGCACCAGCAGCAGCGTCATCACCGCGGTGGCGAGCGAGCGGCGGCCCCACAGCCAGCCCTGCAGCCGGCGCATCAGCGGCCAGGTCGCGACGACGATCATCGCCGCCCAGATGCCCGGCCCGATGAAAGGACGCAGCACCCACAGCGAGCCGCCCAGCAGCAGCAGGATGAAGACCACGCCGAGCGTGGCCTGGGCGAGCGCAAAACGACCGGAAACCTTCATCGTCGTGGCAGCGTCGGGGTGGCGCGTGGTGGGGGTCGGGTCGCCGGAACGGGCGCTCGCACCGCGCAGCGGCGAGCGTGCGGCGCGCCGATTGTGCCCACTATGATGACTGCATGCCCGCCAACCTCGACGGCCAGCTCGTCGTCGCGATCTCCTCGCGTGCGCTGTTCGACTTCGAGGAAGAGAACCGGATCTTCGAGGCGAGCGACGACCGCGCGTACCGGGCGCTTCAGTTGCAGCGGCTGGACCAGCCGGCGCGCCCGGGCGTGGCGTTCTCGCTCGTGCGCAAGCTGCTTGCCTTCAACGTCGCGCGGCCGCGCGTGGAGGTGGTGATCCTCTCGCGCAACGACCCGGTGTCGGGCATGCGCGTGTTCCGCTCGGCGCAGCACTACGGCCTGCCGGTGCAGCGCGGCGTGTTCACGCGCGGCGAGAACCCGTGGCGCTACCTGAAGCCGCTGGCAGC
>JBDTUO010000311.1:0-4129 GCA_040007675.1 Rubrivivax sp. | reverse complement strand
GGATGTGGGTGCAGATGCGGTCGAGGAACCAGCGGTCGTGGCTGATCACCATCGCCGAACCGGCGAATTCGAGCAGCGCGTCCTCGAGCGCGCGCAGCGTCTCGACGTCGAGGTCGTTGCTCGGCTCGTCGAGCATCAGCACGTTGCCGCCCTGCGCCAGCGTCTTGGCCAGGTGCAGCCGTCCGCGTTCGCCGCCCGAAAGGTTGCCGACGAGCTTCTGCTGGTCGTTGCCCTTGAAGTTGAAGCGGCCGAGGTATGCCCGGCTGGGCATCACGAACTTGCCGACGACGATGTTGTCCAGGCCACCGGACACGTCCTCCCACACCGTCTTGTCACCGGCCAGGCTCTCGCGGCTCTGGTCGACGAAGGCCAGCCGCGCGGTGTGGCCGATCTTGACCTCGCCGCTGTCGGGCTGCTCGACGCCCTGAAGCATCCGGAACAGCGTCGACTTGCCGGCGCCGTTGGGGCCGATGATGCCGACGATCGCGCCGGCGGGCACCTTGAAGCTCAGGTTGTCGATCAGCAGCCGGTCACCGAAGCTCTTGCTGACGTCGATGAACTCGATCACCTCGTTGCCCAGCCGCTCGGCGACCGGGATGAAGATCTCGTTCGTCTCGTTGCGCCGCTGGTACTCGACGTCGGACAGTTCCTCGAAGCGCGCCAGGCGCGCCTTGCTCTTGGTCTGGCGCGCCTTGGAGTTCGAGCGCACCCACTTGAGCTCCTCCTTCATCGCCTTCGTGCGCGCGTCCTCGGTGCGCTGCTCGAGCTCCAGGCGCTGCTCCTTCTGGTCCAGCCAGTCGGAGTAGTTGCCCTTGTACGGAAATCCGCGGCCGCGGTCGAGTTCGAGGATCCACTCGGCGGCGTTGTCGAGGAAGTAGCGGTCGTGCGTGATCGCGACCACCGTGCCGGGGAAACGCTTGAGGAAGATCTCGAGCCACTCGACGCTCTCGGCGTCGAGGTGGTTGGTCGGCTCGTCGAGCAGCAGCATGTCGGGCTTGGACAGCAGCAGCCGGCACAGTGCGACGCGGCGCTTCTCGCCCCCCGACAGCGTGCCGATCACGGCGTCCCACGGCGGCAGTCGCAGCGCATCGGCCGCGATCTCGAGTTCCATGTCGGTGTTGACGCTGCCGGCGGCGGCGATCACCGCCTCCAGGTCAGCCTGCTCGGCGGCCAGCGCGTCGAAGTCGGCGTCGGGCTCGGCGTAGGCGGCGTAGACCTCGTCCAGGCGCGCCTTCGCGGCGAGCACGCCGCCGATGCCCTGCTCGACCACCTCGCGCACGGTCTTCTCGGCCTCGAGCTGCGGCTCCTGCGGCAGGTGGCCGATCTTCAGGTTCGCCATCGGCACCGCTTCACCTTCGATCTCGGTGTCGAGCCCGGCCATGATCTTCAGCAGCGTCGACTTGCCGCTGCCGTTCAGCCCGAGCACGCCGATCTTGGCGCCGGGAAAGAACGACAGGTTGATGTCACGCAGGATCTGCCGCTTCGGCGGCACGATCTTGCCGACGCGGTTCATGGTGTAGACGTATTGGGCCATCGGCAGAGGGTCGGTTGGGGCGAGGCGGCGTGCGCCGCCGAACCGTCAATTATCGCGGACACCGCCTGCGCGCCGCACGCCCGACGCGCTGGCCGGCTCAGGCGTGGCGGCTCTGATACCGTTTGCGCCCCATGCCGCCGCTGCTGTACCTGCTCGCCCTCGGCAACCTGGTCATCGGCTCGTCGGCCTTCGTGCTGACCGGGATCGTCGACCTGGTCGCGCACGACCTCGGCGTCGGCTTGCCTGCCGCCGGCCAGGCGATGACGGCCTACGCGCTGGCCACCGCCTTCGGCGCGCCGCTGCTCGTCGTCGCCACCGCCCGCTGGCCGCGCAAGCGCGCGCTGGTGTCGGCGCTGGCGCTGTTCACGCTCGGCAACGCCGTCTGCGCGGTCGCGACCTCGTTGCCCGCGCTGTACGGCGGTCGGGTGCTGATGGGCATGGGCTCCATGTTCACGCCGGTCGCGGCGAGCGTTGCGCTCGGCATGGTGGAGCCGGCGCGGCGCGGCAAGGCGCTGTCGACGGTGTTCATCGGCATGAGCCTGAGCTACGTGATCGGCGTGCCGCTGGGCACCTGGATCGGCGCCGCCCACGGCTGGCACGCGGCGCTGTGGGCGATGACGGCCGCCAGCGGCGCGCTGGTGCTGGTGACGGCGTTCGGGCTGCCGAGGGCACTGCAGGCGCCCGCCGGCGGCTTCGCCGGTCTCGGCGTGGCGCTGCGCCTGCGGCCGGTGCTCGCGCTGCTCGGCACGACGATGCTGTACTTCAGCGCCATCTTCACCGTCTTTTCGTACATCGCGCCGGTGCTCGACGCGCTGGTGCCGGGGGTCGGCCCGGGCCTGGCGTGGACCCTGATGCTGTTCGGCCTCGCCGGCGTGGTCGGCACGCTGCTGGGCGGCGCGGCGGCGGACCGCTTTGGTGCCCAACGGACCCAGCTGAGCCTGCTGCTGGCGCTTGCTGCCGCGATGGCCTTGCTGCCGCTGACACGTGGCCACTACGCGGCGCTGCTGGCGGTGATGCTCGCGTGGGGCGGCGCCGGCTTCGGGCTGATGGCGCCGCAGCAGGCGCGGCTGGCGCAGCTGGCGCCGGCGCAGACGCCGCTGCTGCTGTCGCTGAACGCGTCGATGCTGTACGTCGGCACCGCGCTCGGCGCGGCGATCGGCGGCGTGGCGGTGGCTGCCATCGGCTTCGACCGGCTGCCCTGGGCCGGCGCGCCGCTCGCGCTGGCCGGCGCGCTGCTATCGTGGATCGGCGGCCGTGCGCGGCCGTCCGCTCTTGCGATCCGCGCCGACGCCCTCAGGTGAAGGCTTCTTTGGGAAGGAAGGAACCCGGCCATGAACACGACCGCCATCACCACCGTCGAAGCCCCCGAGGGAATGTTGCGCACGACGCACATCGTCTACGCGCTGCATGCCTTCGGCCTCGCACTCGGCGCTTTCGGCGCGGCCAGCATCGTCGCCTCGTTCGTGTTCGGCTGGCCGTCGATCATCGCGGTCATCATCAACTACGTGAAACGCGACGAGGCCCGCGGCACCTGGCTGGAGTCCCATTTCCGCTGGCAGATCCGGACCTTCTGGTTCGCGCTCGCCTGGGCGCTGCTGGTGGCGCTGGTGTCGGCCCCGCTGGTGCTGCTGTTCGGGCTGGGCATCGGCACCTGGGTCGTCGGCATGTCGCTTCTCGGCCTGTGGGCGATCTACCGCATCGCGCGCGGCTGGCTGCGCCTGAACGACCACCAGCCGATGCCGGGCTGAGCGCCGGAGCGGCCCCGCCCGGGGGCCGCAGGCGGCCCCCGGCGCGGTTTGCTGCAGTGCAGTAGAATCGCGCTGCCTGCCGATCCACCAGTCGTCGGCGGGCCGTCGATTCCGACTCCCGATCGTTCTTCGATCCTCCCGCGTCCGGGGACTGGAGCACCTGCCACAGGTTGCCCACCGGTCGCCCGATGCCGCTGTCGCGGCACCCCTGCATGAACTTCGATTCTCTCGGCCTCGCCGAGCCGCTGCTGCGCGCCGTGCGCGAACAGGGCTATGACACCCCCACACCGATCCAGCTGCAGGCGATTCCCGCTGTGCTCAAGGGCGGCGACCTGCTCGCCGGCGCCCAGACCGGCACCGGCAAGACCGCCGGCTTCGTGCTGCCGATGCTGCAGCGGCTGATGGCCACGCCGGCCAAGCGCGACGCGCGCGGCCGCGTGCCGATCCGCGCCCTCATCCTGACCCCGACGCGCGAGCTCGCGGCGCAGGTCGAGGAAAGTGTGCGCACCTACGGCAAGCACGTGCCGCTGACGAGCATGGTGATGTTCGGCGGCGTCGGCATGCAGCCGCAGGTCGACAAGCTGCGCAAGGGCGTCGACATCCTCGTGGCCACGCCGGGGCGCTTGCTCGACCACCACGGCCAGCGCACGCTGGACCTGAGCCAGGTCGAGATCTTCGTGCTCGACGAAGCCGATCGCATGCTCGACATGGGGTTCATCCACGACATCAAGAAGGTGCTCGCGGTCGTGCCCGCGAAGAAGCAGAGCCTGCTCTTCTCGGCCACCTTCAGTGACGAGATCAAGACGCTCGCCGACCGGCTGCTGAACCAGCCGGCGCTGATCGAGGT
>JBDTUO010000310.1:0-4164 GCA_040007675.1 Rubrivivax sp. | reverse complement strand
CGCGGCGCCGGCGCAGCAGCAGCGGCACACCGAGGCCGGATTCGAACGCGGCGATCCGCTTGCTGAGCCCCGAAGCGACAGTTCCGGATGGAATGGCTGGGAGGAAAAATCGCCACTCGTGGAATCGCCAGTGCCGGTCTACATTTCCGCCCATGAAACCAACCCCCGACCCCCAGGCTTCTGTGGTCGTGCGCGAGGTCGGCCTGCGCGACGGCCTGCAGAGCATCGCCCGCACGCTACCCACCGAACAGAAGCTGGCGTGGCTGCGGGCGGCCCACGCTGCCGGCCTGCGCGAGATCGAAGTCGGCTCGTTCGTGCCGGCGCGGTTGCTGCCGCAGCTGGCCGACACGGCGGAGCTCGTCGCCGCGGCGAAGGCCTTGCCGGGCCTCGTGACCTCGGTGCTGGTGCCGAACCTGCGCGGCGCGTTGGCCGCGCTCGACAGCGGCGCCGACAGCATGCTGCTGCCGATCTCGGCCAGCCATGCGCACAGCCTGGCCAATCTGCGCAAGACGCCGGCCGACGCGGTGGCCGAGCTGGCGAAGGTTCGCGCCGCGCGCGACGCCGCCGGTTCGCGCTGCGAGATCGAAGTCGGCCTGAGCACCGCGTTCGGCTGCACGATACAGGGCCGCGTCGAGGAGCAGGACGTGCTCGACCTCGTCAAGGCGGTGCTCGATGCCGGCGCCGAACGCGTCGGCCTCGCCGACACCGTCGGCTATGCCGACCCGTTGCAGGTGACGCGCCTGTTCGAGCGCTGCTTCGAGGTCGCCGGCGACCGCCTGACCTGCGGCCACTTCCACGACACCCGCGGCCTCGGCCTCGCGAACGTGTTCGCCGCCTGGCAGGTCGGCATTCGGCGCTTCGACGCCTGCCTGGCCGGCATCGGTGGCTGCCCGCATGCGCCCGGCGCCAGCGGCAACGTGGCGACCGAAGACGTGGCCTACCTGTTCGCCAGCATGGGGGTGCCGACCGGGCTCGACTTCGACGCCCTGATCGCGCTGCGCGGCCGGGTCGCCGGCTGGCTCGACGGCGAGGCACTGCACGGCACGATCGCCCTGGCCGGCCTGCCGAAGACGATGCGCGCGTTGGCCGCGTGACAGGCTCTGCGTACGAGGCGCTGACATGACGTGCCCCCAGCCGCTGGCCGGCCTTCGGGTGGTCGAGTTCACGCACATGGTGATGGGCCCGACCTGCGGCATGGTGCTGGCGGACCTGGGCGCCGAGGTGATCAAGGTCGAACCGGTCGAGGGCGACCGGACGCGCCACCTGCTCGGCGCGGGGTCGGGCTTCTTCCCGATGTTCAACCGCAACAAGAAGAGCATCGGCATCGACCTGAAGAACCCGGCCGGGGCTGCCGCCGCGCGCCGTCTGGCGCTGTCGGCCGACGTCGTGGTCGAGAACTTCAAGCCCGGCGCGCTGTCCAGGTTCGGCCTCGACTACGCCGGCCTGTCGACCGACAACGAGCGCCTGATCTACATCAGCCACAAGGGCTTCCTGCCCGGGCCCTACGACCACCGAACCGCGCTCGACGAGGTGGTGCAGATGATGGGCGGGCTGGCCTACATGACGGGCCGCCCGGGCGACCCGCTGCGCGCCGGCACCAGCGTCAACGACATCATGGGCGGCATGTTCGGCGCCATCGGTGCCCTCGGCGCGCTGATCCAGCGCGGGATCACCGGCAAGGGGATGGAGGTGCAGAGCGCGCTGTACGAGAACAACGTGTTCCTGGTCGGCCAGCACATGCTGCAGTACGCGATCACCGGCCTGCCGCCGTCGCCGATGCCCGACCGCATCTCCGCCTGGGGCGTCTACGACGTCTTCACGGTAAAGGACGGCGAGCAGATCTTCCTGGCGGCGGTCAGCGACTCACAGTGGGCGACCTTCTGCGACGTGCTTGGTCTGGCCGAACTGAAGGCCGACCCCACGCTGGCCAGCAACAACCTGCGCGTGCAGCAGCGTGCGTCGATGATGCCGCGGCTGCGCGCGCAGCTGGCGGGCCGCAGCGCGGCCGAGCTGACCATCCTGATGGAGCGTGCGGGGCTGCCGTTCGCGCCGATCCGCCGACCCGAGGACCTGCTCGACGACCCGCACCTGCTCGCCACCGGCGGTCTGGCCGACATCACGCTGACCGACGGCGAACGCGCCGGCCAGTCCGTCAAGACCACGCTCTTCCCGTTCACGCTGGCCGGCGAGCGCCCGGGCGTGAGGTTGAATCCGCCGCGCTTCGGCGCCGACACGCAGGCGCTGCTCGCCGGCGTCGGCTACAGCGACGACGAGATCACGGCGCTGCGGCAGGAAAAAGCTGTCGCCTGAGACAGACCATCGCGCTTCCCCCACACCATCGACAGGAGACTTCGAGATGACCGTTCCGCTCACTGTTCCGTTCACCCTGACCGGCACGACGCGCCGCACCGCGCTGGCCATCGCTGCCGCGGCCGCAGCGTCGACCTTCGCCCCCGGCGCCTGGGCCGCCGACCACACGATGCGGCTGAGCCACCAGTTTCCGCCATCGCACCACTCGGCGAAGAACCTCGAGCAGTTCGCGGCCGACGTCAAGGCCGCCACCGGCGGCAAGGTCGAGGTGCAGATCTTCGGTTCGGCGCAATTGTTCAAGCCGAACCAGAACCACGCCGCGGTGGCCAGCGGCAAGGTCGAGGCGGCGTCCATCGTCGGCTTCACGCTCGGCGGCACCATTCCCGAGATGAACGTGACGCTGATCCCGTACTACGCGACCGGGCTCGACAAGATGAAGAAGTGGCCCGGCTCGGCGGCCGCGCAGATGCTCGACGCCAAGCTGGCCGAGAAGGGCCTGAAGAACATCGGCTGGATGGTCGATGCCAGCGACGGCATCTTCACGTCGGCAAAGTCGGCGCTCGTCAAGCCGGCGGATTTCAAGGGCATCAAGATCCGCGGCCTGTCGAAGCTGTTCGACGAGGGACTGGTCGCGATGGGTGCGGCACCGTCGGCGATGCCGGGCTCCGAGGTCTACCAGGCGCTGCAGACCGGCGTCATCGATGCCGGCTTCACCGGCGTCGCGGCCGCCTACGAGCGCAAGTTCTACGAGGTGCAGAAGTTCGGCGTCGCCTCCAACATCATCCTCGCGCACGACATCCTGGTCGTGAATCCGGAGTGGTTCGGCAAGCTGCCGGCGGACCTGCAGGCCGCGATCCTCGCGGCGTCGAAGAAGGCCGAGCAGCGATCGATCCCGCCCAGCGCCGAGATCCCGGCCGAGGACGTGAAGAACCTGCGTGACAAGGGCATGGAGGTCACGGTGCTGACACCGGCGCAGGAAAAGGCGATGTCGGACGCGATGCAGCCGGCGGTTCTGAAGGCCTTCCTGGCCTCCAGCCCGGACGCGCAGAAGTTGGTGGACGCGCTGAACAAACTCTGAGGTGGACGTTCCTCCGGGCGCGGCGCCGGTCCGGGCCATGACCGCCGAGCCGCGCGCACTGCGCGTGCTGTCGCGCATCGTCGGCTGGCTGACCGACGGTGCGATCGCGCTGTCGGCGGCCGGGCTGCTGCTGTCGCTGGCGCTGATCGGCTGGGCGGTGGTGATGCGCTACGGTCTGAACCGGCCGCCGGTGTGGACCGACGATGCGGTCGGCCTGCTGCTGGTGATGATCGTGATGGGCGCGGCGGCGCAGGTGCTGCGGCGCGGCGAACACATCGGGGTCGATCTCCTCACCGAGCGTCTCGGGCCGCGCGCCGCGCGCTGGGCGCAGGCGTGGGCGATGGTGGCGGCGCTGCTGGTCTCGATCATCCTGGTCGCCAACGGCTGGCAGACGGCGATGCAGTCGCGCCAGTTCGGCATCGTCACCGAAGGCCAGCTCGAATGGCCGGTCTGGCCGCTGATGCTGCTGCTGCCCGCCGGTGGCCTGCTGATGGCGCTGGTGTCGGTCGAGGCGTTGTGGCGCCTCGCGCTCGGGCTGCCGCCGGTGGTCGCGCCGCAGAAACCCCTCGCCACCGAGGAATGAAGACCGACGAATGACGATCGCGCTCATCCTGATCGGCCTGGTCGCGCTGTTGTTCACCGGCGTGCCCATATTCGCCGGCCTGTCGATCTTCGGCGGCCTGCTGCTCGTCGCTCAGGCCGGCATCGGCGGGCTGGCGTCGGTGACCGAGGTGATCTTCGGCGAGCTGAACCGCTACCTGCTGGTCGCCATCCCG
>JBDTUO010000309.1:0-4190 GCA_040007675.1 Rubrivivax sp. | reverse complement strand
GCAGCAACGCCTGCACCAGCACCCCGCCGCTGCCCGCGGTCAGGACCAGCGTCGCAACCTGCCGGCTGTCGAGCGTGACGCCGTCGATGTCCAGCCGCAGGTCATCGGCGTCGCCGGCCGCGGTGACGCGCAGCCGCCAGCGCTGGGCGTCGATGGTGCGGAATGCCGACGGTTCGCCGACCGCGGCCGCGGCGTGCAGCGGGGCGACGTCGGCCAGCGATTCCGACGGCGCCGTCAGGTAGATGTCGAGCGCGCCGGCATCCGGGGCGGCGTTCAGCACCCGCACGCGCGCCGTGTTGCGCTCCGGCTCACCCTCCTCGTCCTCGAGGGTGACCGCACGCAGCGTGTTGGCGGCGCCGTACGCCACCAGCGTGCCGTGCCGGCGCCGCGTGAGCGTCGGGGTCGGGGTGACGAGCGCGGTCGCATTGCCGGCGCGCGTGATTTCGACATCGGGGCTGCCGGCCGGAACGTCCGCGTAGTCGGCACTCTGCCCGTAGGCGACGTCGCGCAGCACCCGCTCGTCGTCGACGACCAGATCGAGCAGCGGAAACTCGAGGCTGGCATTGACCAGCCGCAACTGCGCCTTGGTCGGGTCCTCGCCCCCGCCGCATCCCGCCAGCAGCAGGGTCGCGGCCAGCGTGGCGAGCAGCAGGCCCGCGAGCGAGCCGAGCGTGGGGCGGGCGCGGCGGCCCGGGTGCCTGGGGCGAGGGGGGTGGTCGGAGCCGGACGGGCCGGGGTCGGGCGAGATCAGGCGCATGGCGCGAACTCTACGCCGTCGCCCGACGCGCGGCGCGCACGGCGCGCCGCGGCACGGGGGCTCAGCCCTGGGCAGGCGCAGGCGCGGCGACGAGCAGGGCCGACGCCGGCGCCGGAACATCGGCCAGTGCCCCGATGCCGGACAGCATCGCGAAGGTCATCGTCAGCGCGAAGGCAAAGGCGGTGAAACGCGGGGTGCGGGGCAGGGGGGGCAGGCGGTTCATGGTGGGCTCCAGCGGGTGGGTTCGGTGTCGATGGAGTGAACTCTAGGCAGCGCCGCCATCCGTTGCCAGCGGCGCGCGACGGAACCGGCCGCGGGGGCGACGGAGTGCCGCGTCAGCGGATGGACGGGAGCACCGCATCGAGCTCCCACTGCAGCCACCACCCGAGCGGCAGTTCGCTGCCGAGTGCCGACAGGCCGTCGACCCCCTGGTGTTCGCGCACCTCGAGGCCCTGGCGCAGGTCCAGGCTGGAATCGAACCAGCCGCAGCCGGCCGGCGGCGCGTCGGGCCCGGTGCGCAGTGCGGCCAGGCGCGGGATCGGGACCGGCTGCAGCGACAAGCGGGGCGCGCCACGGCTGCGGCGTGGCGCGCGCACGCGAGGCGTCGGCGCGGCGACGGCCTCGGTCTCGAGGCACTCGAGATCGAACTCCAGCGGCGGCAGCAGCGAGGTGGACACGGCGGGTCTCCCGAACTCCGCGACCGAAGGGGTGCGGGTGTGGGCATCGTCGGCCGCATCGGCCCCTGCGGCCATCGCCCGCGCGGCGGGGTCGGCGGGGGCCCCCGGAGAGGGGAGGCCCGGTGCGCGGGCGATGGCCTGCCGCGCCGGGAAAATGGCGCGCCGCCGCCTTTTACAGGGCGGGGAACGGCGCGACGCCGCCTCTACACCGCCGGGAACGGCGCGACGCCGATCAACGCGCGGTGGCCCCAGAACACAAACCCGGCCCACACGAGCAGCCCCACGACGACGGCGATCAGCGTCGGCCCGGTGCGGCCGACGGGCGGCGGCGCGTTCGCCGCCACCTCGCGCCGGCGCGCCGACCGGAAATCGACCACCGCCCACGCCAGGAACGCGCCGAACAGCAGCAGGTCGGCGAGCGTGTTGTTGGCCAGCAGGTGCGCGAAGGCCCAGACCTTGACCGCGGCGACCATCGGGTGGTGAATCCGCGCCTTCAGGTGGTTGCCGGGCACGTACGCGGCGACCAGCAGCACGAACGACACCAGCATCAGCACCGCCGCCACGTGCCGGGTCCACAGCGGGCTTTCCCACAACACCTGTGGCGTCTGGCGCGCTGCTGCGTAGCCCCAGATGATCATCATCAGCCCGGCCAGCGACAGCAAGGACACGAGGCCCTTCCAACGCGCCTCGCCAAGCCGCACGAGCATTGCGCCGCGCCAGTCGTCGGCGACGATGCGCAGCGAGTGCACGCCGAGGAACAGCAGGAGTCCGAGGATCAGCAGCGTCATGGTCAGCCCTTGTCGTCTGAACCGCCAGGCGGTGGAGCGCATTGTGTCGTCTGATGCCGGCGCGAGGTCGCAAGTCCCGCGCGCGCCGACGCGAGCTAGACCGGCGCGGATTGTGGCGAGTGGCGACACGGTCAAGACCACCCGCACTGTCACCTCCGGCCACACCGGACGAGGCGTCGTCGGGCCGGAGCTTGTCCGTCGGAGCCCAACAGACTCCGCCCGTCGCTGGTCGGATGGACGACGCTGGCGGCGGCTATGCGCCTTGCACGGGTGGCCACTGCCGCGCCGTGTGCAGCAGGGTCAGGAGCCAGACGGTGTCGCCTTCGATTTCGTAGACCAGGCGATAGTTTTCGTGCGGGATCAGCTCGCGGGTGCCCGCGATCCTGCCGGGGCGGCCCAGCTTGGGATGGTCGGCCAGCTGGGCGACGGCGTCGCTGAACAGTTCATCCATGCGCATGGCAGCCTTGAGGTTGTCGGCGGCGATGTGCAGCCAGATGGCGTCGCGGTCTTGTTCGGCTTCCGGCGTCCAGACAACTTTCACGGCAGGTTGGCTGCATTGGCGCGGCGCGCTGCAAACTCGGCTTCAACCTCGTCATTGAGGCGACCGGCCCCGGCGCGCATGGACGCCCTGCCCGCTTCGACCTTGCGGCCCAGGAAAGCATCGTATTCACGCGCCTGGCGCTGGCGCTCGACGAACTCTCGCATCAGCTCGCGCAGCACCTGGGAGGCTGGCCGATGGCTGGCCTCTGCTTCGGCCATGAACTCATCGCGCAGTTCGGCTTCCAGCTTCATGGTGAATACGGCTTCTTTGGACATGCTCAGACTCCTCGCCAGTTAATACTAACAAGGTATATACGAACTACTAACGCCTGGCAACGGCTGACTTGCGGGCGGCGGCTGGCCAGCACGGCTTGGCTGATGTGGCCGCGCTCCGCCCAGGTCAGTTGATGTCGGCGGCGTTCTTCGGTGAGAGTTCCCGCGGGTGACCTCTCGAACTGGGGCGGCGTTGATGCCGGACAATCGGGCGGCGCGCGGTCGCGCACCCGCCCCGTTGTCGTCCGACCCAACGCCGAGGACCCGCCCCGCCATGAACCGTCTGCCCCGTCTGCCCCGCCTGCTTGCTGCCGGCCTGGCCGGTGTCGTGCTGCACGCCGCTGCGCAGAACAACGCCGAACCGAAGGTGCTCAACGTCTACAACTGGGCCGAGTACATCGCGCCCGACACGCTGAAGAACTTCGAGAAGGAAACCGGCATCAAGGTCCGGTACGACAACTACGACACCAACGAGATCCTGCACGCCAAGCTGATCGCCGGGCGGACCGGCTACGACATCGTCGTGCCGAGCGCGCACTTCGCGAAGACGCAGATCGCCGCCGGGCTGTACCAGAAGCTCGACAAGGCGCTGCTGCCGAACTGGAAGAACCTCGACCCGGCGCTGCTGGCGCAGCAGACCTCGATCGATCCCGGCAACGAGTACCTCGCGACGTGGCTGTGGGGCTACGTGACGGTCGGCATCAACACCGCCAAGGTCAAGGCCGCGCTCGGCGGCGCGCCACTGCCGGCGAACCCGTGGGACCTCATCTTCAAGCCGGAGATCGCGAACAAGCTGAAATCCTGCGGCATCAGCGTGCTCGACTCGGCCTCTGAGGTGCTGCCGGTGGCGATGATCTACGCCGGCAAGCCGCCCTACAGCCGCGACCCGAAGGACTACGACGCCGCGCGCAAGGTGCTGACCGACGCGCGGCCGTCGCTGACGCGGCTGTCGTCGTCGGGCTACATCGACGAGTTGTCCAACGGCCAGCTCTGCGCCGTGCTCGGCTACTCGGGCGACATCAACATCGCGCGCCGGCGTGCCATCGAGGGCAAGACCGGGCAGGACATCGTGGCGCTGATCCCGCCGAGCGGCGCGACGCTGTTCTTCGACTCGATGGCGATCCCGAAGGACGCGCCGCACCCGAAGAACGCGCA
>JBDTUO010000308.1:0-4201 GCA_040007675.1 Rubrivivax sp. | reverse complement strand
CACGGCCTGGTCGCCGCCGGGCTGTTCCTGATGGTGGGCATGATCTACGAGCGCTGCCACACGCGCGAACTGGCGGCGTACGGCGGCCTGGCCAGATTGCTGCCGGTGTATTCGGTGTTCTTCATGGTGCTGACGCTGGCTTCGGTGGGGCTGCCCACGACCAGCGGCTTCACGGGCGAATTCCTGGTCCTGCTGGGCGCCTTCAACGCCGCCTGGCCCCAGCACCTGGCCGGCAACCAGATGCCACTCGTGCTCGCGGTGGCGGCCGTGTCCGGCGTGGTGCTGGGTGCCCTGTACATGCTGCGCTTCGCGCTGTCCTTCCTCTACGGCGCGGCGAAGGCCCCGCACCAGCCGCTGGTCGACCTGGACGGACGCGAAAAGCTGATCCTCGCGCTGATCGTCGCGGCCGTGTTCGCGATCGGCCTTTTTCCCGGCGAACCGATGCGCAAGACCGAAGGCGCGGCCAAGGACTTCCGCCAACTGCTGCTGACGCCACGGCTGCCTGGGTGACGCGATGAACGCACACGCGGTCTTCATGGCCATGCTGCCCGAGCACACGCTGCTGCTGGGCATCGTGGTGCTGGTGTTGCTGGTGATCGTGCTGCCGGCCGAACGGGCGCAGCGCGCCGCGCTGGCCGTGGCCGGACTGAGCGTGGCCGCCGCCGCACTGGCCGCGGCGCTGCTTGCGCTTCAGGGTTACAGCGCCTCGCCCTTCGCCGGGCAGCTCTCGGTCAGCCCGGGGCCGCTGCTGGCGAAGGCCATGGTGCTGGCGCTGGCGCTGCCGGTGGTGCTCATGGCCGGCAGCGACTTCGGCAACCACAGCGAGCACGGCTGCGAATTCACCACGCTGCTGCTGTCGTCGCTGTACGGGGCATGCCTGGTGCAATCGGCAGACAGCTTCCTGACGCTGTTCCTGGGCCTGGAAATTCTGTCGCTGCCGGTGTACGTGCTGGTGCTTCTGGCCTGGCACCAGGCGCGGTCGGCCGAGGCGGCGCTGAAGTACCTGGTGCTCGGCGGCATGGCCTCGGCGATGCTGCTGATGGGCGCGTCGCTGCTGTACGGCAGCACCGCCTCGCTGGCCATCGGCAGCTTTGTCGCCGCGTTGGCTTCCGCTGACGCGCTGCAGCGCACAGCGCTGGTGCTGATCATCCTGGCCTTCTTCCTGAAGGCCGCGATCGTTCCCTTCCACACCTGGGCGCCGGACGCCTACGAAGGCGCCAGCGTGCCGGTGACGGCCTACATGGCGGTCGTGGTCAAGGCCGCGGTACTTCTGGCCGCGCTGCGCCTGTTCGCCGGCGGCAGCCTGGTGTCGCCGCTGCTGGAACTGGTGGCGGTGCTGCCGCTGGTTTCGATCGTGTGGGGCAACCTGACCGCGATGCGCCAGCCCAGCCTGCGCCGCATGATCGCCTACAGCTCGATCGCACATGCCGGCTATCTGTTCTACGCCTTGCTCGGCGAACCGTCGGGGCGGCTGCAGTCGGTGGCCTTCTATGTGCTTGCCTATGGTCTGCTGAATCTGCTCGTCTTTGCGGCGCTGCCGCCGGCCGACGACGACGCCGCCCGCGACCGGCTCGACCACCTCAAGGGCCTGTTCCACCGCTCGCCCTTTGCCGCGATCATGATCGCCTTGGGCATGCTGTCGCTGGCCGGTATTCCGCCACTGCCGGGCTTCGTGGCCAAGTTCCTGATCTTCCGCAACGTCATGGCCGCGGGCTATACCGTGTACGCCGTGCTCGGCCTGGTCGGCAGCTACTTGGGCATCTACTTCTACCTGCGGGTCATTCAGTTCATGTTCATGAGCGAGGACACGAAGGCGCTGCCGGTCCGCCGGCTGCGGCTCGGCGCGGCCACCGCCAGCATCGCCTGCCTGGGCGCGACGCTGCTGCTGGCGGTGCTGCCGGGCTGGGTGATGGCGCGCTGGTAGTCGCGACGGGCGCTTCTGGCAACAGCCTCGAATGCCACCAGACCTTCGTGTGGGCCGGCTTGAACGCGGCCACGAAGGGGTGCTGCAGCAGCAGCGGCAACAGGTTCGAGGTCACGCTCGGTGCCAGCCAGCACGGCCTTGAGAGCCGAACAGGAACTCGCCGAACGCCCCGCAGCCCTTGTCGTGATGCCCGCTGAACGGCACACCGGCATTGCGCGCGTGCGCCGGCCGGATAGTCCACGTAGTCCTTGGCACCGTAGCCTCGCGAGACGAGTTTGGCGGTGTCGAGAAGGCTGTCGATAGGGCAGCGCGACTCGGGGTGACGCCAAACGATCGCAGATTCATCGTCGTTGCCAAGCGCGTCTGCGCAGGACGCCGGGTTGCGAACAACCATACAAGTGCCCTCCGGGCACGGCCTTTGATTCGCCGTCCAATCTGCGCCGATCACCCAATACGCCTACTGCACAGTGCGACATGTTCCGCGCTGAGCGCTCGGAAACGCTATCGATCGTAAAATTGCCCCATGTTCGCCACCCCTTCCACTGTCGCGCTTCATGCCGCACCGGCGCAGGTGACCACCACGGTCGCTTGGCGCGCGCGCGGCCCCGCAGCGCGGGCCGGGATGGGGACTCACACCTGTCTGCCGGCCGCACATTCCCGAGCCCGGCGATCACTTCCTCCCTTACTGCGCAAACCCCAGATCGCCGGGCCCTAGAGCCCGCGCCATAGCCTGCGCCGCCGCTTTTCGTGCCGGCAGCGTAGCGCCCCACATCTGAAGGGTTGCATCATGGAAGTCCTGGCACTCGAGCGCACGCTCACCGAACTGGATCACGTCCGGCTCACCAATCTGATTCAACGCCACAAGTGCGGCCGGCCCGCGTCGTCGGTCACCTTGCCGATCGAACGCGTGCTCGGCGAGGCCGAAGTGGTGCCTTGGCGCGAACTGCCACCCGATTTCGTGACCATGCATTCGCGTGTCCTGCTGAAGGACCTGCAGACCGGCGCGCAGAACGAGCTCACGCTGTGCTATCCGGTCGATGCCGATGCCAGCGCGGGCCACGTGTCGGTGCTGTCGCCGGTGGGTTGGAGCCTGCTCGGCCAGCGTGCGGGCGCCACCGTGTTCTGGCCGACGCCATCGGGCGGCAAGTTGTCGGCACAGATCCTGGACATCCTGTTCCAGCCCGAGTCGAGCGGCGACTTCGCGATGTAGTCACCCGCGGCAGCGCTGTATCGCTGCGCGCCGTCAGCCGGACGGCAACCGATCAACCCGAGCAACGCCGAGCGCGGCCTTCCCGCCGCGACGCTTGCGCTCGCGCGGCGCTACGCATTGCGCCGCGGACCCATCAGGAGCATTTGAGATGACTCCGTTCAAGTTCATCCTGGCAGCCACCGACTTTTCCGTGTCGGCGAACGGCGACCGGTGCTGGTTCGCGTCAAGCAGGCGGCCACGAACGGCTACCGCCGCGCGCTGGTGCCGATCGATTTCACGCCAGCGAGTCCGTCATCCGCGCGTACCGGGTCAGGCAAGAAGTGGCGTTGCTGGCGCGCATGCGCCGCAGCATGACGCGGCTCGGCCTGTACGCCCGCAAGCTGAGCTTTGCGCTCGGTCGGGGTTCGCCGGTGAAGGCCACGCTGGAGCAGGTGCAAAGTCAGAATGCCGATGTGCTGGTGGCCACAAAACAGCGGCGCGGCCACGTCGCCACATCCGTGCTCGGCCACATCAACAGCCTGCTGGCACGCTCGCGCTGCGACATGTTGATCGGCAGCCGCGACAAGCCCGCCGAACTCCTGCTCGACCCGCAGGCCATGACCAACTACTGCCTGCACCCGACCGCAAAGCGGTTGAACCCGCTCGATTTTCACGGCAAGCGACCTGCGCCGACAGCGCGGCAGCCTCGGTCAGGCAACCCTGAGGATGCCGCAGCGTCGCGCGTACAAGATGGACAGACAAACCGGCCGAGCGCAAGCTGCTCGGACATCGATGGTCAAGGAAGGAGCATCCCATGAACGCCCTCGACAGCATCGCGACGTTGAAGACCGCGTCGGGAAGTGCCCGCTACGTCAGCCTGGCAAAGCTGGCCGGCAAGACTGGCGCCGACCTGGCGCGCATGCCGCACACCGTGAAAATCCTGCTGGAGAACATCGCCCGCCGCGCCGGCGGGCGCGATGTATCGCAGGCCGACGTCAAGGCGCTGGCGCGCTGGCCCGACAGTGCCGATGCATCGCTGGCGTTCATGCCGGCGCGGGTGCTGATGCAGGACTTCACCGGCGTGCCCG
>JBDTUO010000307.1:0-4208 GCA_040007675.1 Rubrivivax sp. | reverse complement strand
CCGGCCCCGCGGGGACCAGCGTCGGTGCGGCCGTCAGCGCCATCAGCACGTCGGCGTACCACGCCATGTTGAGTCCCAGGCTCTCGTCCTGTTCGCGGTCGCGCGTGGCAAGGTCCATGCGCGCCGAGTGCACGCCGAGCAGCTTCCAGGGCAGTGCTTCCGGCGCGCCCGTGCGCATCACCACCGCGGCCCCACTCGTGCCGCGGTGTGTTCGACCGTCGGTGAGAAAGTAGCCGTGGCCCTGGAAGCGCAGGCCGAAGGCCGACGCGACGATGGACTGCCGCACCACCGGCAGGTGGTGCAACGTGTCGTGGAAGCCGAGCGGAAATCCGAGGATCAGCACCGCTTGCCCGACCGGCACGCCCGAGAGGTCGAGTTGCAGGTGCTCGGGGCCGAACGCGCGCAGTTGCGTGTGTTCGGGCATTGCCGAGCGGTCGAGCTCGATCACTGCGACGTCGACGTCGCCACCCAGGTCCTGTGCGGCGTGCCACAGGCCGACGCCGCCGGCACCGTACAGCGGCACCGAAAACCCGATCGACTGGCCGAGGTCTTCCGCGTGAGTGTGGATCTCGAGCTCGATGCGGTCCGGGTGGTGGTTGCTCGCGAGGTCGTAGAAAACGTGCCGGCTGGTGACCAGCCACAAACGGCCGTCGCGCGCGAAGAAAAATCCGGTCGCGTTCGTCAGCGCCTGCGTGCCGTTGAAGGTGCCGATGCGGGTGGCCGCCAGCAGCAGCGGATCAATCAATGACATTCGGCGCTCCGGAGCACGCGGGCGGGGTGGGCTTCAACCGCCGGGAATGAAGGCTGTGGCGACTCAGCGTGGGGGTTCCGGCGCGATCGATTCCGCATAGTCGACCAATGCGGCCAGCACGGTCTGTCCGCGTTCGTCGGCCTGCTCGGCCAGCGTGTCGATGTGGTCCAGCCAGTTGGCCAGCCCCGGACGGTCACCCGTGCCGCCGTGCAGCCGCTCGGCACAGTGTGCGTGCCAGCGGGCGCGCTCGGTGTCGGACAACGAGCCGAAGAAGTTGCGAGCGCGGTAGCGAAACAGCAGTTCGTCGAGCCGTGCGTCGTCGAACACCGGCGCGTGTGCGGCGAGCTCGTCGGGTCCGAGCCGGCGCAGTCGCTGCAGCAGCGCCCGGTCGGCGTTGCCGACGAAGCCGCCGTAGAGGTCTTCGTCGACGTCGCGCACGCGACCGCCGGGCGCGTCGTCGGGCCGCGCATACACCTCTTGCCACAGGCCATCGAGCGAGCCGCCCAGGGCAGCCGCCGTCTCGGCGTGGCGCTGTGCCTGGTCGAGGTCGATTTGCCAGCGCGCCGCGGCCGGGCCGAGGGCACGCAGGTTGCCGAACACGATCGGCGACTTGTTGGCATGAATCGTCTTCACCGGCAGCCGCGTGACGCCCGCCGGCAGTTCGGCGCTCGGCGTGAACATCCGCAGGCGCGCTTCTTCGCGCGTCAACGTCGGCAGCTCCGCGGGATCGTGTGCCAGGTCCCAGACGATCAGCTCGTTGCGGTTGCTCGGGTGCATCGCCAGCGGCCAGACCACGGCCAGGCAACCGCGCGCCGTCGGGTACATGCCGGACAGGTGCACGAACGGGCGCCGCTGGCCGATCTCGTCCCACACCGCCGCCTTGTGGCGCAGCTTCAGGCAGAAGTCCCACAGGCGCGGCTGGGCTTCGCGCAGCTTGCGCGCGAGCGCGATCGTCGCCCGCACGTCCGACAGCGCGTCGTGCGCCGCCTCGTGCAGCAGGCCGTTGGCCTGGGCGAGCCGTTCGAGCCGGAAGCTGACGCCACCGTCGACCTCGGGCCAGACCAGGCCGTCGGGCCGCAGCGCCCAGGCCGCGCGCACGACGTCGAGCAGGTCCCAGCGGCTGCAGCCCTGGCTCCATTCGCGCGCATACGGGTCGATCAGGTTGCGCCAGAACAGGTGGCGCGTGACCTCGTCGTCGAAGCGGATGCTGTTGTAGCCGACGCCGATCGTGCCCGGTCGGCCGAGCTCGGCCTCGACCTGGGCGGCGAAGCGGTGCTCCGGCACGCCCTCGGCCAGGCAGCGCTGCGGCACGATGCCGGTGATCAGGCAGCTTTCGGGGTCGGGCAGGAAGTCGGGCGCCGGCTGGCAGTAGCTCATCACCGGCGCGCCGATCTCGTTCAGTTCGGCGTCGGTGCGCACACCGGCGAACTGCGCCGGCCGGTCGCGTCGCGGGTCGCGGCCGAAGGTCTCATAGTCGTGCCAGTAGAACGTGAGGGCCTCCATGCCGCGCACGATAGCGGAAGGCCAGCCGGGCTGGCGCTGGCGCCGACCGGCGGCGCGCACCACCCGAGCGCGGGGGGCGGCGCCGGGCAGTCGACTGGCGGCGGGGCGGCGCTCTACTTCTTCGCGCCCTTCGCGCGCGACGGCGCCTCGGCCGGGGCCGTCGCCGGCGAACGCATCGCGTCGGACATGCCGATCAGCACCCCGCTGACCATCGCGGTGTAGCTCTCAGCCAGCACCTGGGCCGCGCGCAGGCTGGCCGCGCGGCCGTCGCGCACCGCCCCCTGCATGGTCTTCATCTGCTGCGCGAACTGCTCGGCCGTGCTGGCCGCCTTGGCACCCGACAGGGTGCCCCCGGCGTTCAGCTTGTCGAGCACACCGCCCCAGGCCGCGGCCATTTGCTCACCGGCGCCGCCGGCGCTCTTCTGCACGCTGTCGATCAGCGCGTCCTCCATCTTCTCGAGGTCGGACAGGGCCTTCTGCAGGTGCTTCTCGCGCAGATCGGCGCCCTGGGCGGCGAGTTGCTGGAGCGCGACCCGGTTGGCGTCCACCGCCTTCAGCAGCGCGTCGTCCATGCCGGCCACCGCCTGGTCGAGCATCTTGTCGATGTCGATCGCCGGCGCCGCGTTGCGCGCCAGCCCGTTGTTGGCCGCCTTCGTCATGGTGCCGAGCACGGTGCGGATGTTGCGCAGGCTCAGCTCGCGGCCCTGCAACGCCTGCAGCGTGGCGTCGCCGACCGTCTGGCGCAGCTTCGCGCTGCCGGTGGCAGAGGCCGTCTCGAACATCGTGATCAGCGCGTCGGTATCGAAGGCGGGTTTGGCCATGGAGTCTCCTCGTGAATGAATGCAACCCGCGCATGGTGGCAGCAAGCGCCCCGTACGGCAACGCCTGCGCCACCGATAATCGCCTGCAACGATCCCCCTGGAGCCCTCTCGCATGACGCGTGTCTACAACTTCAGCGCCGGCCCCGCGGTGCTGCCCGAACCGGTGCTGAGCCAAGCCGCCGACGAGATGCTCGACTGGCAGGGTTCGGGCATGTCGGTGATGGAGATGAGCCACCGCGGCCGCGAATTCATCTCGATCGCCGAACACGCCCAAGCGGTGCTGCGCGAGCTGCTCGCGGTGCCGGCCGGCTACAAGCTGCTGTTCATGCAGGGCGGCGCGATCGGCGAAAACGCGATCGTGCCGATGAATCTGCTGCGCGGACGCCGCAGCATCGACGTCATCGACACCGGCGAGTGGAGCAAGAAGACGCTGAAGGAGGCGAAGAAGTACGCCGCCGTCAACGTCGCCGCCAGCGCTGCGGAGGGTGGCTACACCGCGATTCCGCCGCGCGACACCTGGCGGCTAGACCCCGGCGCGGCCTATGTGCACATCTGCGCCAACGAGACGATCGGCGGCGTGGAGTACCACTTCACGCCCGAGGTCGGGGACGTGCCGCTGGTGGCGGACATGTCGAGCAACATCCTGTCGCGCCCGGTGGACGTGGCCAGGTTCGGCCTGATCTATGCCGGCGCACAGAAGAACATCGGCCCGGCCGGGCTGACGATCGTGATCGTGCGCGAGGACCTGATCGGGCAGGCGCTGCCGGTCACGCCGTCGGCGTTCGACTTCAAGACGGTGGCCGACAACGACAGCATGTACAACACGCCGCCGACCTATGCAATCTACATCGCCGGCCTCGTGTTCGACTGGATCCAGGCGCGCGGCGGGCTGGCGGCAATGGAGACGCACAACCGTGCCAAGGCCGCCGTGCTGTACGACGCGCTGGACGCCAGCGGCTTCTACACCAGTCCGGTGGCACGCGACTGCCGTTCGCTGATGAACGTGCCGTTCAGGCTGCCCGACGCCGCGCTCGATGCCCCGTTCCTCGACGGCGCCAAGGCGCGCGGACTGGTCCAGCTCAAGGGCCACCGTTCGGTCGGCGGCATGCGGGCGTCGATCTACAACGCGATGC
>JBDTUO010000306.1:0-4216 GCA_040007675.1 Rubrivivax sp. | reverse complement strand
TGCCCGCGTTGCTGCGCACCCACGCGCGCGAGCGGCCCGATGCCGCGGCGCTGACGACCGGCGAACAGACGCTGTCGTACCGTGCGCTCGACGCGCTGGCCGATCGGGTCGCGGCCGCGCTGCAGCGCGATGGTGCCCCGCGCCGTGGCGCCATCGCCATTGCCGCCGACAGCGGCAACTTCTACGTGGCGGCGTTCCTGGGCACGCTGCGCCCCGGTCTTGCGGCGGCGCCGCTGGCGCCGGGATCGACGCCGGCGCAGCTCGCCGCGATGGTGGCCGACAGCGGCGCGAGCCACCTCTTCCTGGATGCCGGCGTCGCCGCCACGCTGGCGGACATGCCGCTGCCCCCCGCGCTGCGGCGCATCCGGCTCGATGGCACGACAGCGCTGGCCGATGAGCAGGCGTTCGAGAACTGGCTCGCGCCGCCGGGAGCGGAACCGACGCCGGTCACGATAGCCCCCGATGACCCGTTCAACCTGATCTATTCGTCCGGCACCACCGGCACGCCCAAGGGCATCGTGCAGCCGCACCTGATGCGCTGGGGCCAGATCCGACGCGCCGCCAACGCCGGCTACGGCGCCGGCGCGACGACGCTGATCGCGACACCGCTGTATTCGAACACGACCCTCGTCGTCGCGGTGCCGTCGCTCGCACACGGCGGCCACGTCGTGCTGATGCCGCGCTTCGACGCCGGCGCCTACCTTGCGCTGGCCGAACGCTGGCGTGCGACGCACACGATGCTGGTGCCGGTGCAGTACCAGCGCCTGCTCGCGCACCCGGCCTTCGACCACCACGACCTGTCGAGCTTCCAGTTCAAGGCCTGCACCAGTGCGCCCTTCCCGGCCGCGCTGAAGGCCGAGGTGTTGCGCCGCTGGCCGGGTGGGCTGACCGAGTACTACGGCATGACCGAAGGCGGCGGCAGCTGCATCCTCGAGTGCCACGAACACCCGCACAAGCTGCACACCGTCGGCCCGCCGGCCGAGGGCCACGAGTTGCTGCTGATCGACGAACACGGTCAGCTGCTTCCGCCCGGCCCGGACGTCGTCGGCGAGGTGGTCGGCCGCTCGATCAGCATGATGAGCGGCTACCACGGCCGGCCCGAGCAGACACGCGCGGCCGAATGGTTCGACGCCGAGGGGCGGCGCTTCATCCGCACCGGCGACGTCGGGCGCTTCGATGCCGACGGTTTCCTGATCCTGATGGACCGCCGCAAGGACCTCGTCATCAGCGGCGGCTTCAACATCTACCCGAGCGACCTCGAAGCCGAGCTGCGCGCCCATCCGGCGGTGCTCGACGCGGCGGTGGTCGGCGTGCCGTCGGCGCGCTGGGGCGAGTCGCCGGTGGCCTTCGTCGTGCGCCAACCGGAGACCGACGGCCCCGACGACGCCGGCCTGCGGGACTGGCTCAATGCGCGCGTCGGCAAGACGCAGCGCGTGGCCGACCTGCGCAGCCTGCCCGAACTGCCGCGCAGCGCGATCGGCAAGGTGCTCAAGCGCGAGCTGCGCGACGCCTGGCTCGCGATGTCGCAGACCCCCATCGACTGAGCACACGCATGCCCGTACCGCCCCGGTCCCCGCACTGGCCACCCGGCCTGCCGCACTCGCTGACGCTGCCGGCGACACACCTGTTCGTCAACGCCGAGGTCGCGGCGCGACGCTTCCCGGACAAGCCGTTCCTGCTGTTCTTCGGCCAGCCGCTGAGCTTCGCGCAGTTCCGCGAGCGCGCCGAGCGCCTGGCTGGCTGGCTGCAGCAGCACGCCGGCGTGGGGCGCGGCGACCGGGTGCTGCTGAACCTGCAGACCAGCCCGCAATGGGCGCTCGCGTACTACGCGATCCTGCGCGCCGACGCGGTCGTCGTGCCGGTCAACCCGATGAACCGGACCGACGAGCTTGCGCACCTCGTCGCCGACTGCGGTGCGCGGGTCGCGGTGGTCGCGCAGGACCTGCTGGCGCAGATGCTGCCGCTGCTCGACCGCGGCGCCGACGCCGGCGTGCGCCAGCTGCTGGTGGCAACCTATGCCGATGCGCTCGGCGACGCATCGGACGACGCGCCCGACACTCCCGACGCGCCGGTGCCCGACTTCGTGCGTGCGCCGCGCGAGGTGCCGCAGCGCGCCGGCGTCACCGCGTGGGCCGACGCGCTCGCTGCCGCGGCGCGCCCGGCGCCGATCGCGGGTGGCCCCGACGACCTGGCGGTGATGCCCTACACCTCCGGCACCACCGGGCAGCCCAAGGGCTGCATGCACACGCACCGCAGCGTGATGAGCACCGCGGTCGGCGGCATGCAATGGTTCGGCCGCACGCAGGACGCGGTGATGCTGTCGACGCTGCCGCTCTTCCACGTCACCGGCATGACCGGCGGCCTGAACGGCCCGCTGTTCGCCGGCGCCAGCGTCGTTCTGCTGCCGCGCTGGGACCGCGCGGCCGCGGTCGCGGCGATCCGGCGCCACCGGGTGACAAGCTGGCAGGCGATCGCGACAATGGTGATCGACCTGCTCGCGCTGCCGGGACTGCAGCGTGCCGATCTCGCGAGCGTGACGGGTATCCGCGGCGGCGGCGCGGCGATGCCGGCGGCCGTCGCGGCGCGGCTGAAGGACCTGACCGGACTGGACTACGTGGAGGGCTATGGCATGTCGGAGACGATCGCGGCCACGCACATCAACCCGCCGCAGCGGCCCAAGCCGCAGTGCCTCGGCATTCCGGTGTTCGACGTCGACGCGCGTGTGATCGACCCGGCCACGCTCCAGCTGCTGCCGCACGGCGAGACGGGAGAGATCGTGGTCCGCGGCCCGCAGGTCATGGTGGGCTACTGGGGCCAGCCGCAGGCCACCGCCGAGGCCTTCGTCGAGCTCGACGGCCAGCGCTTCCTGCGCACGGGTGACCTCGGCCGGGTCGACGACGAGGGCTACTTCTTCATGACCGACCGGCTCAAGCGCATGGTCAACGCGGCCGGTTTCAAGGTCTGGCCGGCCGAGGTCGAAGCGGCGATGTACCACCACCCGGCGATCCTCGAGGCGTGTGTGATCGGCGCGCTCGACCCGCGCCGTGGCGAGACGGTCAAGGCGCTGGTCGTGCTGCGCGACGGCGCATCGGCCGACGCGGCGCAGATCGTCGCCTGGTGCCACACACGCATGGCGGCGTACAAGGTGCCGCGGCTGGTCGAGTTCGTGCCGGCGCTGCCGCGCTCGGGCGCCGGCAAGGTGATGTGGCGCGAACTGCAGGAGCAGCAGGACACGGCCGACGCCGCGGCGACGGCTGCCGCAGCGATCTCGGAGCCCCGTTCGTGAGCGGCGCCGCCCGCCAGGCCCGCGCGGTGGTCGCACGCGGCGTCGGTGCGCCGGTCGGCGTCGAGACGATCCGCGTCGACCCGCCGCGCACCGGCGAAGTCACGCTGCGCATCGAAGCGTGTGGCGTCTGCCACAGCGACCTGTCAGCGACGAACGGCACGATCCCGTTCCCGCTGCCGATGGTGCTCGGCCACGAGGCGGCCGGCGTCGTGGTCGAGGTCGGTGCCGGGGTCGACGGCTTCACCGTCGGCGACCGCGTGATCAGCAGCTTCGTCAGCATGTGCGGCCATTGCCGCTGGTGCGTCAGCGGCCGGCCGCAGCTGTGCGACCAGGCGTCGAAGGCGATGACGTCGCTGCCGGACGGCAGCGTGCGCAGCTTCGACGCCCAGGGCAACCCGCTTGCGGTCTTCAGCGGCTGCGGCGTGATGGCGGAGTTCGCGACGCTGCACATCGGCAACGTCGTGCCGTCCGCGGCCGACATCTCGCCCGAGTGCTGCGCGCTGATCAGCTGCGGCGTGATGACGGGCGTCGGTGCGGTGCTCAACACGGCACGCGTGGAGGCCGGTTCGACCGCCATCGTCTTCGGCGCCGGTGGCGTCGGCCTGAACGCGATCCAGGGCTGCGCGATCGCCGGCGCCGCGATGATCGTCGCGGTCGATCGAATCGACGCCAAGCTCGAGCTCGCGCGCGTGTTCGGCGCCACCCATACGGTCAATTCGACCGGCGACGAGCAGCTCGTGAGGACGCTGAAGGCGCTGACCGGTGGCGGCGCCGACTTCGCGTTCGAGTGTGTCGGCCACGGCAGCATCGTCGCGCAGGCCTATGGCGCACTGCGCAAGGGCGGCACTGCGGTGGTCGTCGGCGTCGCCGGCGCGAAGGACCAGACCACGCTGCGCACCGCCAGCCTGACCTTCGAGGAGAAAACGCTGA
>JBDTUO010000305.1:0-4216 GCA_040007675.1 Rubrivivax sp. | reverse complement strand
GGCGAGCCGCTGTGTGCGTCTGCCGCGCTCGCGGAGCGGGGCCGCGCGGTGGTCTGGGACGTGACGCTGTGGGGCCGGCCGGCGCGCGCCTTCGCGCTGCGCATCGACGGCGCGGTCGTCGCCTACCTGAACCGGTGTGTGCACGTGCCGACCGAGATGGACTGGCAGGAAGGCGAGTTCCTCGACATGGACCGGCGCTGGATCGTCTGCTCGATCCACGGCGCACACTACGAACCCGACACCGGCCGCTGTGCGGCCGGCCCGTGCGGCCGCGGGCGCCTGACCCCGATAGCCACCGCCGAGCGTGGGGGACAGGTCTATTGGTATGCTTCCGCGGACGTCCGTCCGCTGGCCTTCGACGCCGTCGACCCGCCGCCGGGCGACGCTGCTCTTCCTGACGAGACCCCCTGATGATCGACTCCCCTGAGCCCGTGCCGTCGCGTGCGGTCGAAAGTGCGCTCGAACGCGCGGTGCGCGAGCTCACGCTGGACCGGCGCAGCGAGCGCCACTGGCGGATCTTCTTCCGTCTGGCGTGGTTCGCGCTGTTCGCGGTCATCGCGTGGATGCTGCTCAACCGCGGCGGCGCGGCCACGCCGGTCAGCTCCCCGCACACCGCGCTGGTCGAGATCCGCGGCGAGATCGCCGCCGACACCGAGGCGAGCGCCGAACGGCTCGTCGCGGCGCTGAAGGAGGCCTTCCAGGACCGCGGCGCCAAGGCCGTCGTGCTGCGCATCAACTCGCCTGGCGGCAGCCCGGTGCAGAGCGGCATCGTCAACGACGAGATCCGGCGCCTGAAGGCGCTGCACAACAAGAAGGTCTATGCCGTCGTCGAGGAAATGTGCGCCAGCGGCGCGTACTACATCGCGGTCGCGGCCGACGAGATCTTCGTCGACAAGGCCAGCCTCGTCGGCAGCATCGGCGTGCTGATGGACGGCTTCGGTTTTGTCGGTTTGATGGACAAGCTGGGCATCGAGCGGCGGCTGCTGACCGCGGGCGAGAACAAGGGCATGCTGGACCCGTTCTCGCCGCAGGACCCGACCCAGACGGCCTACGCCAAGGCGATGATCGACCAGATCCACCAGCAGTTCATCGCGGTCGTCAAGCAAGGCCGTGGCGAGCGCCTGCAGGTGCGATCGGACACCTTCTCGGGGCTGTTCTGGAACGGCGAGGAGGCGGTGCGCCTGGGTCTGGTCGACCGCCTGGGCAACCTCGACTTCGTCGCGCGCGAGGTGGTCAAGGCCGAGGAGATCGTCGACTACACGCCGTACGACAACGTCGCCGAGCGGCTGGCCAAGCGCTTCGGCGCCGCGGTCGGCGCTGGCGCCGTGCGCACGCTGCGGTCGATGTCGCCGCTGCGCTGATGCGGCGGGTCCGGGCCGGGGCCGGCCGCGGTGGCTGAGTGGCCTGACGCGCTCGCGGCGGGGCTGCAGTACCTGCTGCCCAAGCAGGCGATGACCTGGCTCGCGGGCCGCATCGCCAACGCGCAGGCGGGGGCGGTGACGACGGCGATCGTGCGCCGCTTCATCGAACACTACGGTGTCGACATGGCGGAGGCCGCCGAGCCTGAACCCGCCGCGTATGCGAGCTTCAACGCGTTCTTCACGCGCGCGTTGCGCGAAGGGGCGCGCCCGCTGGCGCGCGCCGACTGGGTCTGCCCGGTCGACGGCGCGATCAGCCAGTGCGGCCCGATCGAGGCTGGCACGCTGCTGCAGGCCAAGGGCCACCGCTACAGCGCGACCGCGCTGCTCGGCGGCGATGCGGCGTTGGCGGCACCCTTCCAGCAGGGCCACTTCGCCACGCTGTACCTCAGCCCGCGCGACTACCACCGCATCCACATGCCGGCCGCCGGCACCCTGCGCCACATGATCCACGTGCCGGGCGCGCTGTTCTCGGTCAACCCGACCACGGCGCGCGGGGTGCCGGGGCTGTTCGCGCGCAACGAGCGTGTGGTGTGCGTCTTCGACGGTGTGGGGGCCAACCCGGCGCCGTGGGTGCTGGTGCTGGTCGGCGCGACGATCGTCGGCAGCATGGAGACCGTCTGGCACGGCGTCGTGAACCCGCCGCGCCCCGGGCGCGTTCGACGCTGGGACTACGCCGGCGCGCAGGCGCCGACCCTCGCGCAGGGCCAGGAGATGGGCCGCTTCCGGCTCGGCTCGACGGTGGTGCTGCTGTGGCCCGCCGGGCCGCTGACGTTCGAGGCGGGCTGGGTGCCCGGCGCCCCGGTGCGACTCGGCCGGCCGATGGCGCACGTCGGGTGACCGCCACGTGAACCCGCCTGCGCGGCCTGCCGAAGGCACGCGCAGCCTGACGCCTGCGGCGCGCGCCCGCCTGGCGCAGGTGCTGCTGTGGGTGGTGCCGGCGCTGTGGTCGTCGAACTACCTGATCGCGCGGCTCGCCACCGATCAGATCGCGCCGCACGCGCTGGCGTTCGGCCGTTGGACGCTTGCACTGGCGCTGATGCTGCCCTTCGTCGCCCGCGAGCTGCGCCGGGCCGAGTTGCCGTGGCTGGCCGAGTGGCGCCAGCTGCTGGTGCTCGGCGGGCTCGGCATGTGGATCTGCGGCGCGTGGGTCTACCTCGGCGGGCGCAGCACCTCGGCGACCAACATCGCGCTGATCTACGCCGCCACGCCGGTGGCGATCGCGGTCGCCGGCGTCAAGCTGCTGCACGAACGCATGTCGCGTGCGCAAGGGGTGGGCGTTGCCTTCGCGTTGCTGGGCGTGCTGTTCGTCATCACGCGCGGCGACCCGCGCGTGCTGTTCGAGCTGCGCTTCAACCGCGGCGACGCCTGGATCGTCGGCGCCGCCGTGTCGTGGACGGCGTATTCGGTGCTGCTGCGGCGCTGGCCGTCTGTGCTGTCGCCGGCCGCGCGGCTGGCGGCGATCATGGCCGGCGGGGTGCTGCTGCTGCTGCCGTTCACGATCTGGGAGGCGGTGGTCGCGCCGGGCCCGCCGTTCTCGGCTGCCGCTGCCGGGCTGGTCGGCCTGGCTGCGGTGCTGCCGGGCGTGCTGAGCTACACCGCATACAGCGTGCTGCAGCGCGAGCTCGGCGCGGCGCGTACCGCGCTGCTGCTGTACCTGTCTCCGGTCTACGCGGCGATCGGCGCCTGGCTGGTGCTCGGCGAACGGCCCGGCTGGCACCACGCGGTCGGCGCGGCGCTGATCCTGCCGAGCATCTGGCTGGCGACGCGCCGCTGACGCAAAGGTTTCCGCCCGGCGTCGTCAACAATGCGGCCCATGGACAGCGACATCGGCCTCATCGGCCTGGCCGTGATGGGCCAGAACCTGGTGCTGAACATCGAGAGCCGCGGCTTTCGGGTCAGCGTGTTCAACCGCACCGCGGAGGTCACCGGGCGCTTCGTCGCCGAGCACCCCGGCCGGGCGCTGGTGCCGGCGCTGACGCTGGCCGAATTGGTGGCCTCGCTGCAGCGGCCACGGCGCGTGATGCTGATGGTCAAGGCCGGCGCCCCGGTCGACGCCGTGCTCGACGAGCTGCTGCCGCTGCTGGCGCCGGGCGACATCGTGGTCGACGGCGGCAACAGCCTGTACACCGACACCGAGCGCCGCGCGGCGCGGCTGGCCACGCTCGGGCTGCACCTGCTCGGCACCGGCGTGTCGGGCGGCGAGGAGGGCGCCCGCAAGGGCCCGTCCATCATGCCCGGTGGCCCGATCGAGGCGTGGCGCGCGATGCAGCCGATCTTCGAGCGCATCGCCGCCCAGGTCGACGGCGAGCCGTGCGTGCGCTGGATCGGGCCCGGTGGTGCCGGTCACTACGTGAAGATGATCCACAACGGCATCGAGTACGGGGACATGCAGCTGATTTGCGAGGCCTACGCGCTGCTGCAGGCCGCCGGCATGGATGCCGACGCGATGGCAGCGGTCTTCGAGCGCTGGAACGAAGGCCCGCTGCAGAGCTACCTGATCCAGATCACGGCCAAGGCGCTGGCGCAGCGCGACCCCGAGACCGGCCGCCCGCTGGTGGACCTGATCCAGGACAAGGCGGGCCAGAAAGGCACCGGCCAGTGGACGCTGCTGAACGCGGCCGAGAACGCAGTCGTGATCTCGACCATCAACGCCGCGGTGGAGGCGCGCGTGATGTCGTCGCGCAAGGCCGAACGGGTTGCCGCCAGCACGCAGCTGCACGGGCCGGTGCCCCGCATCGTGCTCGACGACGCGGCGGCGCGCGACGCCCTCGTCGCGCAGGTGCACGACGCGCTAT
>JBDTUO010000304.1:0-4223 GCA_040007675.1 Rubrivivax sp. | reverse complement strand
GTGCTCCCGGTGCTGATGGCCGGCGTGCTGATGCCCCGGTTGCTGGCGCTCGGCATCGCCGCGGCGGCGTCGCTGATGCTGCTGGCGGGTGCGCTCGGCGACGACGCCACTGGCGACGCCACGCTGGCACTGACGCGCGCCGGGCTGGCCGGCCTCGGCTTCTTCGCCATCGCCGTGCTGGCGAGCGAGCTGGCGGCGCGCCTGACGCGCGAGGAGGCATCGGCACGCGACAGCATGGAGCTGGCGCGCCGGCAAGCGCAGTTGAACCGCCTCGTGATCCAGGAGATGGAGGACGGCGTGCTGGTCGTCGACCGCGGGCTGCGCGTGCGGGCGGCAAACCCCGCGGCACGGGGGCTGCTGGTGCCCCGCGGGCTGGCGCCCCCGGCGCCGTTCGACCTGCGATCGCGCAGGGCCTGGAAGGACCTCGCGCACGCGGTCGAGCGGGCGATGACACAGGCGCACTGGCCGGAAGCGGGGCGCGAGGTGGCGCTGGTGTTCGATGATGGCGAGCGCCGCTCGCTGCGGCTGCGCATGCGTTTCACGCGGCCGAGCAACGGCGTCGACCCGGGTCTGCCGCCGGACCCGTACGGCGTACTGCTGCTCGAGGACTCGCGCACGACCGCGTCGCGCCTGCGGCAGGAACACCTGGCCGCGATGGGCCGGGTATCGGCCGGCGTCGCCCACGAGATCCGCAACCCGCTGGCCGCGATCTCGCAGGCCAACGAGCTGTTGCTGGAGGACACGCTGCGGCCCGACCAGCGCCGCCTGGCGCAGATCGTCGCCGACAACGCGCGCCGGCTGCAGCGCCTGGTCGACGAGGTGATGGAACTGGCACCCGGCCACGCCTCGCAGGCGCCGCCGGTGATCGACGCGCGTGAGGTGGTCGCGGCGACCGCGGCGGACTGGGTAGGCACCGCCGGGCTGCCGCTCGGCCCGACCGGCCGCCTGCACGCCACGCTGCCGGCGCGGCCGCTCGGCGTGCGCTTCGACGCCGAGCACCTGCGCCGCATCCTCGTGAACCTGCTCGACAACGCGCTGCGCCATGCCAGCGACGCGCCCGGGTCGATCGAGCTGCGCATGGCCGAGGCGGGCCCGGACCGCGTCGCGCTGCAGGTGCTGAGCGACGGCGAGCCGATCTCGCCAGACGTCGAGCGTCACTTGTTCGAGCCCTTCTTCTCGACCCGCAGCCGGGGCTCGGGGCTCGGCTTGTATATTTGCCGCGAGCTGTGCGAACGCTACGGCGCCAGCATCGACTTCCGGCTGCGGCCGGCGCACGAGCGGCTGCGTAACGCCTTCGTCATCCTGCTGCGGCGGGCCCCGCTGACCACCACACCCGACGCCGACCTGCTGCTGACGCCATGACTGCCCCCGCGCCCCGCCTGCTCGTCGTCGACGACGAGCCCGACCTGCGCACGCTGTACGAGCTGACGCTGGTGCGCGAAGGCTACGACGTCGAATGCGCGGGCTCGCTCACGGAGGCGTGGGCGCTGCTGGTGCTGCAGCCGTACGACCTCGTCATCTCCGACATGCGATTGCCCGACGGCATGGGGCTGGAGTTGCTGGCACGTCTGGAGGCCGCGCGGCGGCCCGAACGCACCATCGTCATCACCGCGTACGGCTCGCCGGAGAACGCGGTCGAGGCCTTGAAGGCCGGCGCCTACGACTACCTCACGAAGCCGGTCGACCTGCGCCAGTTCCGCGCCGTCGTGGCGTCGGCGGTCGGGCGGGCGGCACCGGCGGTGCAGGAGACCGCTGCGGCGCGCGACCCGGCCGGCGATCCCGGCCGACGCGGGGCACGCTCCGCCGCGTCGCCCGGCGGAGCGGCCGGGGCGCTCGCGCGTCTCGTCGGGGTGTCGGCGGCGATGGAACAGGTGCGCTCGCTGATCGGCAAGGTCGCGCGCAGCATGGCGCCGGTGCTGGTGTACGGCGAGTCGGGCACCGGCAAGGAACTGGTCGCGCGCGCGATCCACGAGGCCTCGCCGCGCGCCGCGAGGCCGCTGATCGCGGTCAACTGCGGCGCGATCCCGGAGAACCTGCTCGAGGCGGAATTCTTCGGCTACCGCAAGGGGGCGTTCACCGGCGCGCAGGACGACCGCGAGGGCTTCTTCCAGGCCGCGCAAGGCGGCACGCTCTTCCTCGACGAGATCGGCGATCTGCCGCTGGCGATGCAGAGCAAGTTGCTGCGCGCGATCCAGGAGCGTGCGGTTCGACCGGTGGGCGCCGTCAGCGAGGCGTCGATCGACGTGCGCGTGCTCAGCGCCACGCACAAGGACCTCGGCGCCGAGGTGCAGGCCGGGCTGTTCCGGCAGGACTTGTACTACCGATTGAACGTGATCCGCATCGGCGTGCCGGCGCTGCGCGAGCGGCTCGACGACCTGCCCGCGATCAGCACCGCGGTGCTCGCACGCATCGCCGCCGACGCCGGGGTGACGCCGGCACCGACGCTGACGCCGGGCGCGCTGCAGCGGCTGATGACGCACAGCTTCCCCGGCAACGTGCGCGAACTGGAGAACCTGCTGCACCGCGCGCTTGCGCTGTCCGGCAGCGACCTCATCGAGGCGGCAGATCTCGACCTGCCGCACCCCGACGCTCCGGGTGGCGGCGGTGTCGACGCCGAACCGGTGGCGCCCGCGCCCGCCGCAGCGGCGTCGTCCGCTGCGGCGGCGGCGTCGACCGACACCTTGCCGAGCGACCTGCAAACCCACCTCGACGCGGTGGAACGCGCCATCCTCGAACGGGCGCTGCAGCGGCACCGATTCAACCGTACCGCGGCCGGCGCCAGCCTCGGGCTGTCGCTGCGCCAGATGCGCTACCGCATGGCGCGTCTGGGGGTCGACGCCGCCGCCGAGCCCCCTGCCGGACCGGGCGGTGACGCCGCCGCCTGACGGACTGGGCTGGCAGGCCGGTGGCTGGTGGCGTGGCGCCCAGGCAGTGCCATCGCCTAATCACGACCCGCGGCCGCGCGGAACGGTCGTGACGCTGGCCATCGTGCATTCCATCAGCCTGCCGCCGGGCCGCTACGGCGGGGACGCGATCGCCGCGCTGTTCCAGAACCGCCTCGACCACGGCGCGCACCCGTACTACGACGCGCTGCGCGGCCTGCGCGTGTCCTCGCACTTCGTCATCCGCCGCAGCGGTGAGCTGCTGCAGTTCGTCGGTGCCGACCAGCGCGCGTGGCATGCCGGCGTATCGCGCTGGCGCGGCCGGGCGCAGTGCAACGACTGGTCGGTCGGGATCGAACTCGAGGGCCTTGAAGGGGAGCGCTTCGAGCCGGCGCAGTACCGCGCGCTGCGAGCGCTGCTGCAGGTGTTGCGGCGCCGCTACCCGATCACGGAAGTCGTCGGCCATGAACATGTGGCGCCGGGGCGCAAGGCCGACCCGGGCGCCGGCTTCGACTGGCGCCTGCTGCGCCGCCTGTTGCGCGCGCAGCACTCGCCGACGCAGCAGCAGCGGCCACCGGGCGAGCACCGGTGCGCCACAGCGCGCGGAATCGGCCGCCCGAGCGCCCCAGCGCTGGCGCCCGACGCGCAGCGGCGCGCACACGCTGGCGCGCGCCGGAAAGTGTTGTTCGTCCATCGGGGAAGTACCTGAGCAGACACTATCTGTAGTGCTTGTTGGGGGTGCAGACCCCAGATATAGTGTGTTCTTCGATCAAGCCGATGAACGCGCCGAACCCGCAGCCGTCCTCGCAAACGCCGCTCTGCGGCGTTCCGGACGAGCCGCAGCGGGCCGCCGAGCCACCCCTCGCAGCCCGCACCTCGCCGCGGCGCCGCCAACGGTTCGAACCCTGACACCGTCGCTGGCGCCTGCGCGCGCCGACGGCGCCGCCACTGCGCCACCACTGCGCCACCTACAAACACGAGGGACCCATGCCAGCCGTGCCGACCGCCACCCCCCTTCCGAATCCCCAGGCCTCGTCGCCGCGCATCGCCGGCCATGACGGCGCGGCGGTTTCGGCCTTCGCGGGCTACCAGATCATCCGCCGCAACGGTGCGGTGGTGTCGTTCGAGCCGAGCAAGATCGCGGTCGCGCTGATGAAGGCCTTCCTCGCGGTGCACGGCACGCAAGGGGCGGCGTCGGCCAGCGTGCGCGAGACCGTCGATCAACTGACCGAAGTCGTCGTGCGCGGCCTGCTGCGTTCACGACCCGGCGGCGGCACCTTCCACATCGAGGACGTGCAGGATCAGGTCGAGCTCGGCCTGATGCGCGGCGGCCACCACGAG
>JBDTUO010000303.1:0-4251 GCA_040007675.1 Rubrivivax sp. | reverse complement strand
CCAGCACGTTCGACAGCGTGCGGTAGACCACCGTGCGGTAGCCGATCGCCTCGGCCCGGAAGTCGTTTTCGCGGATCGCCTGCAGCACGCGGCCGAACGGCGAATTGACGATGCGAAGCAGCGCCAGGAACAGCACGGCGACGACGACGAACAGCAGCCAGTAGGTGATCAGCCGGCCGTCGATCAGCACGCCGAAGAGCTCGGTCTCGAAGGGCTCGAACGACGGCTGCAGCCATTCTGGATTGCGAAAGGTCAGGCCGTCCTCGCCGCCGGTGACCTCGCTCAGCTGTGAGGCCAGAGTCTGGAACGCAGAGGCCACCGCGAGCGTGATCATCGCGAAGAAGATCGCCTTCACGCGCAGGCTGAACAGGCCGATCAGCAGCGCGAGCACGAGCGAGGCCGCGAGCGCCGCCGCCGTGCCGACAGCCACCGCGGCCCAGCCCTCTCCAAGACGCGTGCTGGCGATCGCCACGCCGTAGGCGCCGAGGCCGAAGAACATCGTGTGCGCGAAGCTGACGATGCCGGTGTAGCCCAGAAGCAGGTCGTAGCTGGCCACCAGCAGCACGAACACCAGCGCCTTGGCGGCGACGTTGAGCGCCTTCGCACCCGGGAACAGGAAGGGCGTCAGCGCGAGGCCGACGACGATCACGACCAGCGCGACCGCCAGCCAGCGGCTGCGCGGCAGGTCGTGCGACAGCACGCGGTTCAGCGCGTTCATCATCGCGACGTCACCGGGTACAGCCCGCGTGGCCGCCACAGCAGGATCGCGACCATCAGCGCGATATTGGAGAACAGCGCCACCTTCGGTGCGAGGAAACCGGTGTAGTTCGCCAGCAGGCCGACCAGCAGCGCGCCCACGAAGCAGCCGAGCGTCGAACCCAGGCCGCCGATGATGATGACGATGAACAGCAGCACGTTGACCTGGGCGCCGATCTGCGGCACGACGCTCTGCTGGTACAGCCCCCACAGCACGCCGCCGAGGCCGGCGAGTGCGGAGCCGGCGACGAACACGCCGACGAACAGGCGCCGGATCCGGTAGCCGAGCGACTCGACCATCTCGCGGTCCTGCACGCCGGCGCGCACAAGCAGGCCGACCTTGGTGCGGTTCAAGCCCCACAGCAGCGCCGCGAAAACCAGCAGCCCGATGACGACCGCGAGCACGCGGTACTTCTCGATCGCCGCCTGGTCCGACCCGATCGTGATCAGGAACGAGCCCCGCAGCGACGCCGGCAGCGGCAGCGGGATCTGCGCCGGACCCCAGATCAGCTTGATGATCTCCTCGCCGACGATCATGCCGCCCATCGTGATCAGGATCTGCTTGAGGTGCAGCCCGTAGACCGGCCGCACGACGATGCGCTCGAAGGCCCAGCCGAGCACGCCGGCGACCCCCATCGCGGCCAGCATCGCGACGAAGATCGCCGCCAGGTTCAGCGCCGCGGACGACGCACTGCTCCAGTCCACCAGGCCCGCCATCACGCTGGTGGCGACGAAGGCGCCGAAGGCGACGAACACGCCGTGGCCGAAGTTCAGCACGTCCATCAACCCGAACACCAGCGTCAGCCCGGATGCGATGACGAACACGATCAGCCCCATCGCCAGGCCCGCCGCGGTCAGCGTGAGCCAGGTCGATGGCGAGCCGATCAGCGGCAGCGCCACCAGCACCAGCGCGGCCACCAGCAGCAGCGGCAGCGCGTCGAAGCGCGCCTTCGGCACCGCGGCAGCGGCAGTGGCTGGGGACGCCGGCGGCACGGCAGGGGCAACAGTCGTCGTCATTGGTGGGCTCCGAGCGACAGGCCGAGCAGGCGCTGCTGCAGCGCCTCGTCGCCGGCGAGATCAGCCATCGTGCCGGCGTGCACGACGCGGCCGTCGTCCATCACGGCGACGCGGTCGCCGAGCGCGCGCGCCATCGCGAAGTTCTGCTCGACCAGCAGGATGGTCGTGCGCTGCGCCTTGAGCTCGCGAAACGCGGTGATCAGGTTCTGGATGATCGACGGCGCCAGCCCCTTGCTCGGCTCGTCGATCAGCAGCAGTGCACGCGGCTCGACGATCGCACGCGCCACCGCGAGCATCTGCTTCTGGCCGCCGCTGAGCTTGCCGGCCGGGTGCAGCCAGAACTTCTGCAGCGCCGGGAACAGGCCGAAGATCCAGTTCAGCCGCGCGCGGTCGATCGCCTCGGCACGCGCCGCACCGCGCGCGGCCAGCACCATGTTCTCGCACACCGTCAGGTCGCCGAAGATGCCCATGCTCTCGGGCACGTAGGCGATGCCGCGCTGCGCGATGTCGGGCGTCGGCACGCCGGCGAGCGGCTCGCCGCGGAAACTGAGCGTGCCCTGCGACGCCGCCCACAGGCCCATGACCGTGCGCAGCGTGGTGGTCTTGCCGGCGCCGTTGCGGCCGAGCAGCATCGTGACCTCGCCTTCGGGCACGCTGAGGTCCACGCCGTGCAGGATGTGGTACGCGCCGATGTGCGTGTGCACGCCCTTCAGCTCGAGCAGCGGCGCCGGCGGTGGTGCTGCGGTGGCGGCGACTGCGGCGGCGGCGCTCACGCGGCTTCCTCCTCGACGCCCAGCCCCAGGTACGCCTGCTGCACGACCGGGCTGGCGATCACCGCGGCCGGTTCGCCGTCGGCGACGAGCTGGCCGTTGTGCAGCACGACGATGCGGTCCGACAGCTCGCGCACGACGTCCATCTTGTGCTCGACCAGCAGGATCGTGCGGTCGGCGCGCGCCTTCAGCGCGCGGATCAGGTCCAGCACGACCGGCACGTCGTCGACGCTCATGCCGGCGGTCGGTTCGTCGAACAGGTAGACCTTGGGGTCGAGCGCCATCAGCAGCCCGACCTCGAGCTTGCGCTGGTCGCCGTGCGGGAGTGCGGCAGCCGGCACCAGCGCCTTGTCGGCCAGCTGCACCTGCGCCAGCAGCGCCTGCGACTCGTCGATCCACGCGCGCCGGTCGAGCCAGACCTTGAACAGGTCCAGCCCGGCGTCACCCCGCCCCTGTGCACGCGCCTGCACCGCCAGCCGCACGTTCTCCAGCACGGTCAGGTTCGGGAACAGCTGCGTCAGCTGGAACGCGCGCCCCAGCCCCTTGCGCGTGCGCAGCGGGGCAGACAGTTTCGTCAGGTCCTCGCCATCCAGCCGCACCCGACCCTCGCTCGGCGACAACTGGCCGCTGATCAGGTTGAAGTACGTCGTCTTGCCGGCGCCGTTGGGGCCGACGATCGCCGTCAGCGTGCCCGGCTCGAAGCGGCACGTGACATGGTCGACGGCAACGTGACCACCGAAGCGGATCGTGAGGTCGATCGTCTCGAGCATGAGGCGTCCACGCCCGGCCGGCGGCCGGGCTACGTCAGACTGACTGGAGCCCCCTCCCGGAGGGGGCTCGGGGGAGCAGAACGTTCAGGCACGCCGACCGGCGCTCCGCGCCGGTCGGCTGTGCCGATCAGAACAAGCGCTTTCAGCGCTTGTTCTTGATCGGCACGTTCATCTCTGACGCCTTGATCTCGCGCACCAGCTCCGGCACGCCCCAGGCGAACGCCGGGTCGGCCTTGATGCGGAAGTGGTACATGTCCTGCATCGCCTGGTGATCTTCCTTGCGGAAGGTCATCGTGCCCTTGGGCGTCTGGAAGCTCATGCCTTCCATCGCCTGGATCAGCTTGTTCGTGCTGGTATCGCCGCCGGTCTTCTTCAGGGCCTCGACGACCGCGATCGCCGCGCTCATGCCGCCGGCGGTGAAGAAGTCGGGGGGGCTCTTGTACTTGCTGTAATGGTTGGCGACCAGCCACTCGTTGACCGGGTTCTTCGGGATGCCGAAGTAGTAGTAGGTCGCGCCTTCCATGCCGGGGAAGTTCTTGTACGCCGCCATCGCCGGCAGGATGTTGCCGCCGGTGGCAATCTCGATGCCATAGCGCTTGAGGTCGAGGTCGGCGATCTTGAATGGATTGCCGGCGCCGGCCCAGATGATCCAGATCACCTTTCGGCCGGGCTTGTCCTTCAGCGCGTCGATGATGCGCTGGGCGCCGGCGGTGAAGTCGGTCGTGTTCGCCGGCAGGTATTCCTCGTGCGCGATCTTCGCCTTCTTCAGCGCCTCCTTGAACGCCTTGACGCCGTCACGGCCGAACGCGTAGTCCTGCGCCAACGTCGCGATCGTCACGCCGTCCTTGTCGAGCGCGGCGGCGTTGCTGATCGCATCCTGGCTGCTGTTGCGGCCGGTGCGGAAGATGTACTTGTTCCACTTGTCGCCGGTGATCGAG
>JBDTUO010000302.1:0-4252 GCA_040007675.1 Rubrivivax sp. | reverse complement strand
GGGCGGCGTCTCTTCGAGAACCTGCGCGAGCCCGGGCCGCAGTTTCGCATTGACAGGGTGCTTGATGGTCCAGCGGCCACACACCTGCGCTATGTGCGTCAGTGAGGGCGACCTGCTGAGTGTTGCCGCGTCCCAGCGTGACGCTCGGTCGTCGACACCACTTGGTGATTCTCGCGCCGCCTTCACTGTGCCTTCAGGCTTGTCCGGCCGCGCGAAAAGTCGTGCGGTGATGCCGCAAGCGGGTACAGCGGCACGGGCAGCACCGTCGCCACCTCGATTTGCCCGGCCAACTGCTTCAGGTCACGACCGCGTTGACGCGCCGCCAGGAGGTTCAGCGCATGAAAAGCGCTCGCGATGGCGGTCGCCGACGGTGCCTCGAGTGCTCAGGCAAACCCTGTCGGCAGCACAAGCAGACGGGTCCCGCTGATGCCGTCAGCCATGACCCTTCAGTAGCCGTAAAACTCTTCGCTGCGAATGTCATCGTCGTTGACACCCGCACGATTCAGGGTCGACTGCAATGCGCCGACCATAGCCGGTGGACCGGCCAGGTAGTAGATGGGCGCCAAAAGTTCGTTGCCGATCCTCTTCATAAAAGCTTCGTCGATCAAACCCGTTTCCCCCTGCCAGCGCAGCTTGGACTGGCTCATCTGGGTCATCGTCGCCACCAGGCGGAAGTGCTTGTTCTCCTGTTCGAGCTGTTGCAGCTCGACCAGGAAGGCGCTGTCCTCCGGTCGGCGATTGGAATACAGCAAGACGAGGGCCTGTTCCAGCTGATCCTTCGTGGCCTGTCGCAGGATGCTCATGAACGGTGTGATCCCGATGCCGCCCGCGATGAAGACTGCCGGTCGGGCGCGGTTGTTGTGCAAGGTCAGCGACCCGAACGGCCCTTCGAGCTGGGCCGACGAACCGATGGACATGGCCTTGAGGGCGTTCTTGAACACACTGTCACGCATCCGCGTCGCGACCACCAACTCGAGTTCGAACGGTGCGCTGACGATGGAAAAGGCATGGCGGCCATTGGCGGCGTCGGCGGTGGGCGGATTCGGGAGAATCAGGTCCACCGCCTGGCCAGGCTTGAATGCGAATCCTGTCGGCTTGTCGAAGTGGAACGCTGTCGTGCCGCAGGCGACTTCTTCCCGACGCTGGAGTCGAACGTTGAAGGAAGTGGTCATCGTGCTGCTCCATGGCGAACGATGCTTGCGAAGGCCGAGTGATTGTGAATCGATTCGAAGTTCTCGGCTTCCACAACGTAGGCGTTCACGCGCGGCTCACGGTTCAGCGACAGCGCTACATCGCGCACCAGATCCTCGACGAACTTCGGGTTGTCGTAGGCGCGCTCGGTGACGTACTTTTCATCGGGGCGCTTGAGCAGTCCGTAGACCTCGCACGAGGCGCTTCGTTCGGCGATCGCGATCAGCTCGTCGATTGCCATCTCGCCCACGAGCTCGGCTCGGATGCCGATGTGCGAACGCTGGTTGTGCGCGCCGTAGGCAGATATTTCCTTCGAGCAGGGGCAGAGGCTCGTTGCCGGCACGGTGACGTGCATCGTGAACGCGTAGCGCCCGTCGGCGGCCACGTCACCTCGCCAGCACACGTCGTAGTCGAGCTGGCTTTGCACCTTCGACACGGGCGCGGTCTTCTTCACGAAGTAGGCGAACCGCATCTCCACCGAACCACTGGTCGCTTCCAGCCTGTCGAGCATGTCGAACAACATCGCCTTGAACGATAGGGGGTCGATTGCATGCACCTGTGCGTCCAGCAACTCGATGAAACGCGACATGTGCGTGCCCTTGACGGCCGCGGACAAGCCCACTGTCATCGACAAGGTCGCGATCGTCGGCAGGAACCTCGCTCCTGCCCGGATTGTGATCGGGTGGCGAACTCCCTTGATACCTACCGCATCGATGGACAAGGCACGCTCGTCGGCCTGCGCCTGGATATCGGCAAGAAACTCAATCTTCTCGGGAGCATTCATCTGTTTCCCCTCCTCCGTGGCCGTCCGCATCACAGGGATTTCAGGTACTGGGCCACGTCGGTGACCTGCTGGTTTGTCAGGCCGAGCGACCGCTTCGTGTTGTAGGTCTGCACGACCTCCTCCAGCGTGGCGGCCGATCCGTCGTGAAAGTACGGTGCGTGCTGCCAGACGCCTTTGAGCGGCGAGGTTCGATACTGCTTCGTCGCCGAGCGTGATGCGTAGCTTGGGGACTCAGGTTCGGCCATCGAATCGGCAACGGGATGCAGCCGCGTGTTGGCGTCGGTGAACGTGGCACCGGTGTGGCACGTCGCGCACTGGCCCGCACCTTCGAAGACCTGCTTTCCTCGCGCGGCTGCGGCGACGTCGAAGCTGCCCGCGGGTGCGGCCGGTGCCATCAGGCTCAGTTGATAGGCTTGCAACGCAGGCAGTTTGCTGCTCACGAGGTCTTGTGTGCCGTGCGTGATGTTCAGGTTCAGACGGGGTTCGACCATCGTGCCCAAACCCCCCATCTCGACCACGGCGACGTAGCGGTTCCAGTAGGCGATTTCGTCACCATCACCGGTGAAGGTGATGCGGTGAACGCCTTCCAGGCCATAGGCCGGCGGGATGACCACGGGTTTGCTGATGCCGTCTATGTTGTGGCGCGGGTCGAACTTGCCGGCACCCCAGGCATTGAAAGCCCGCTTCGTCGCAGCGTCCACTGCCGGTGACAGGGCAATGATGGCGCCGGGATTGAGGTCACGATTGGGCCAGCCGTCGAGCCGTTTACCGATGCCGGGCGCAAAGGAGTTGTCCACCGTCGAATGGCAAAGCGCACAGGTGATGCCCACGTGCGTCAGCGTGTCGACACCACTGACCGTCTCTACCGTGCCTTTCAGACCGACGACAGCATTCAACTTCAACAAGGCCACCGTGGTCGCGGGGCTGTGCAGATCGACGCTGCCGTTCTGGATTCCCTGGACCACCGCCGCTGGCAAGGCCTCCGCGTCGACCTTCAACCCGACCGACAGGGCGGTGACCGGATCGACTGCTGCGCTGATGACTTCGTGCATGCGCAGCGCGTCGGTCCATTGCGCTTCATCGCCGAAGGTGTCGAAGCGGAAGATCTGCTTGCCTTGTTCGACCTGCGCCGCTGCCGCGTCTGCGGCATCGTTCGAACCACCGCAGGCGGAGAGGACGGTCATGGCAGTGGCGGCAGCGCAGACGGCGGGCCATGCGTGCCACGCGCCGACGGCACCACGGAGCGGCGCGCGAGCGGGACCACAGGGTTCGGGAACTTCGATATGAATGCGCTTCACAGTCTTTCTCCCATTCAAGTGATGAGTGTTCGGACGGCCACGCCCTCGGTTCAGCGGCTCACGCTGCAGCCCTTGCCCGGCCTGGATGCCAGGCGCAGCCAGGCAATCAGATCGGTGCGCTCCTGGGTGTCCTTCACGCCGGCGTAGCCCATGCTCGTACCGGGCACTGCCTGCGTAGGCGCTTGCAGAAAGACATCGAGCGTCCGTTCGTTCCAGACGATCTTCGAATCGCGCATCGCCTTCGAGTAGGTGTCGAAGCCCGGGGCCGTGCCAGCGCGGCGGCCGAACAAGCCGCAGTGCTGCGGGCCGGTGCGGTTGCTCTCGATCGCATGGCAGGCGGCGCAGCGCGTGTAAGTCTGCTCACCGCGCTGCAACGCCGCCGGGCCGGGCACTTTGCCGGGAGCCTGCTGCGCCAGAGCGGTCAATGCGGGTTGCAAGGCGATCAAACCGATCGCGAACACGCTGCGCCAGCCTGGGGTCATGACATGAACGCTGACGGCACCGGGTTCTCGCCCAACACCTGACGCAGCACGGCCCAGTGCATGGCCTCGTCGCCGAGGATGCTGGCCGCGACCTGGGCCAGTGCCCGGTCGCCGAACAGCGGCACGGCGCCGAGGTAAGCGGAGATCGCCCCCTGTTCCAACCCGGCGGCGAAACGCAGCACATCGGCCTGCGTCTTCAGCTTCTCCACCGGGAACGCGTACTTGGCCTTGGCATTGACGGCCTGGCCGCCGAGCTTGTGCACCGTCGCGGCGATCGCAGCGGCATGTTCTTTGTGGTGGCCCTGGAATGCCGCCGCGACGCCGAGCACGTCTTTGGCGAGCAGTCCGCTTTCGGCGCCGACCTGGTAGGCGGCGACAGCTTCGTACTCGGCACCGAGTGCGGTATTGAGGATGCGCACGTCGGCCTCGATGTCGGCGGCGCTCGGCTTGGCGCCGGCCGCCAACGCATCGCGGCCCCCGAGCAGGGCCACTGCTGC
>JBDTUO010000301.1:0-4266 GCA_040007675.1 Rubrivivax sp. | reverse complement strand
CCGCTTCACGCACCGTGCCGCGGCCCACCCCGAGCATCAGCGCGAGTTGCGGCTCTATCGGAATGCGGCTGCCGACGGCCCAACGGCCGCTGGCGATTTCGGCGCGAATGCCTGCGGCGGCAGTATCGGAAAGGTTTGCCCTTGGGGCTTGGAACAGCATGTCGGTCGTCGCGTAATTCATCGAATCATCCGATGAATTATAAGTCAAACTAGTGGCTTGATCCGGGTGACGGCCAGCTCGGAATTACGCAAAGGCCGGAAGGGTCCGCGCAACGCTCACCGCGCGTGCCTTCAGCGGGGGAAGAGCCGCGGGTTCTTGGCCACGAAACGATCGATCCAGACGTCGATGAACGAGCGTCGATCTGATTTCATGTGCCACCAGCCGAAGCCGCTGATGAGCGCCGCACCCAGAGCATCGACGATCAGGTCCCACATCGTGTCGGTCAGCCCCGAGGGGTCACCGAGCATCGGCTTTTGCATCTGCATGCCGAAGAGCTGATCGGCGGCGAACTCGAAGGTCTCCCACAGCACACCGACGGTGACCGCAAAGGCGAAGGCGAACAAGGCGACGAAGCCCGGGCGCATGTGCAGATCGATGCGCCGGTTCTCGTTGAGCACGTAGACCAGCAGGAAGCCGACGAGGCCCAGCAGCAACCCGGAGGTGCTGTGCAGCGCGATGTCCCACCACCAGAAGCGTTCGTAGTAGCTGTGAAATTCGCCGAGGAACAGTGCGGCGAAGACGAACAGGATCGCCAGCAGTTCGAATTCGACCGGAATGCGCACCGGCAGGCGGGGGCCCAGCAGCGAGGGCGCACCGGTGACGGCCATGATGGCGAGCAACCACAGGCTGCTCGCCCACGACCCCTGCGAGAGCAGCGCGAACAGTTCCACCGCCATGATCAGTTGCAGCGTCAGCACGATGCCCAGGCGGATGCGGCCGGCAGCGGGATGCCGGTTCGATATCGAAGTTTCCACAGAGGGCGGCGGCATGCTCACGATGCCCGCCTGGGGTCAGCCCAGCCGACTGGCCGCCGGCCGGTAGAACTGTGGGATGACCGCCAAGGGGTGGTTCCGCTCATGCGCCAGGCGATGGGATGAAGCGGCGCCACAGGCTGAACAGCAGCCCGCCAAAAGCGACCGACCAGGCCAGCAGCGCGATGGCGAAGAAGAGCACCGGCAGCCAGGACAGAAAATCAAAACCCATCGCATCGATCATTTCGTGGGTGCTTGCCGCGTACATGCCCAGCGGGAAGACGGCGCCCCAGTACAACGGGTCGTAGCGCAGCGGGAAGCGCTTGTACACGTAGCGCCACAGCCCCAGCACCAGCAGCATCGGGACCCACCAGGTTCCGGTAGCCCAGTACAACACCGTGAACCCCTTGATGAAAGGCAGCAGCGAGAGCAGAAATGGCGCGTCGCCGACGTTGACGATGAGCAGCGAGCCGGCCAGCGTCGAGATCGCCATCGCGCCCATGTTGATCCAGTACGGCGGCGACAGGTCGCCGGGGGCCAGCGGGAAGAAGGTGTAGCGGTAGAAGATCAGCGACATCATCCAGATGTACAGCATGCCGCCCCACAGCCACATCGACAGCGCCAGGAAGTTCAGCTCGAGCTTGTAGGGCGGCACGCTGTGCGCGGCCAGCAGCGCGCTGAGCACCGCAATCGACTGCGTGGCCACCACGGCCAGCAGCCAGGCGCCACTGATGCCGTCGGCCAGCGTGGGCTTGACCGACTTGATGGTGAAGGCGGTGAAGATGCTGTAGGTCAGCAGCGCCCACAGCGCGATGGCCACGACCCAGGCCGCCACACCGGCGCTGTAGATGCCGGCGATGAGCACGCACTGGGTGCCGAGCACGGCCGTCGCTGCCACCATGGTGAAAAACCCGGGGCCGCGCAGATGGTCCGCCATGTCGCCGAAGAAGCGGCGCGAATGCCGCAGCATGCGCAACACGCTCAGGCACCACAACACGGCGTAGGCGACGATGTTCAGCCCGAACAGCGCGCGCGCCAGCGTCGGCCAGCCCAGCATCTGCGCTGCCAGCGAAACGATGCCGGTGGCCATGACCATGCCGAAGTACGCCGGCGACAGGCCGGCCAGGCCAGCGAACTTGCCGCCGTCGCTTGCGTCCGCGGAATCCGGAAGGCGTGCTTGCATGCTTCGGCTCGCTCACTCTGGCGGCTTGGCGCCGTCGGCGCCATCGTCGCATGGACGCCGGCACTCCCTCCCACGGCTGCGCCACCACCGTGCGCAAAGCAATCGAATCATGGCGGCTCGGGCGGATAGTCGATCCATGTGCTGTTTGCTCGGGTCAATACGCGCGCAAACGGAGTCAGCTTGTGCGCGCGCAGCTTCGTCGGGCTGACGATCTCGCAAGCCGACACGCCATGCGCGATCAGCGCATCGGCGATCAGCGAGCGGTGGCAGCGCCACGGCACCGCTTCGGCACACATCAGCGCGACGCGCCCAGGGTGGGGCGACGGAAGCCACCGAGCCCGGCGGCATGGTCGTAGCCGATGTGTTCTGCAGCCAGCCCTGATCGTCACCTGGTGCTCATCGTAGAAGACACCCGCATCGATGTCCATCCAGCGGCGCAGCCGCTCGCCGCTGGCGTCGCTCCACGGGATGCCACTGGCGTGCACACGGGCGCCGGGCGCCTGCCCGACGATGACGATGCGCGCCGTGGCGCTGGCTTGCAGCATCGGGCGCGGCCCCAGCGGCAGGTGCGATGCGCACGCTTGGCAGCCACGCACCGCGCGCAACAGGCTGTCGAGAATTTCCGGCGCTGCCGTCAGGTTCACGTGCGTTCGTGCATGTTTCGGCTCGGCAACTCTAGAGGTTGCATGTCCCGGTCACCCCGTGCCGGCCGGAACTGCCTGGACCTCGTCCAGGCCCGACGCCGTGATGACCGCCAGCGCTGCCATCAACGCGAACACGGCCAGCACCGTGGCCACACCGAAAACCTGCCCAATGACGCCGAATACCCCGCCGGCAAGCAGCACGAGGCCGACCACCGAATTGCTCAGCGCGGTGTAGGCAGCGCGGTTGGCCAGATCGGCCATGTCGACGACATGCACCGAGCGAGCAAGGCGAACCCCCTGGTGTGCGGTCATCAGCACGAACAGCATCGCCGGCAGGAACAGGTCCGCCTCCAGCCGCTGCGGCCACACCAGCGCGGTGAAAGCGGCGACGCCGTTGGCCAGGGCGGCCAGGGCCGCGGCGGCCATCAGCACCCGTCGACTCGAGCGGTCGGCGAGATGCCCCCAGACATAGGCGCTGACCAGAGCCGCCGCCGCCGAGGCGATCATGAACTGCCCCAGCGTGCCCAGGCCACCGGGCTCGAAGTCGCCGCTGAGTGCGATGTAGAACGGCGGTGCGAGCGCGGTCGACAGCAGCAGGACACGCGTGATGATGAGCTGGCGCAAGCGCGTGTCGCTGCGCAACAGGGCGAATTGCGCGATGACCGCGGCCAGAGCGCCGTCGACAGCGCCTTCGGTGGCGCCTGGCACTTCGCGGATCGATTCGAAAACCAGTGCCGCCAGCAGCCACGCCAAACCGCCGACGATCACGGCACCGGCGACGACCGGCACCGTCAGCGGCAGCCAACCGGCCGAATAGGCGACGGCCGTCAGCAGCGTCACGGCGGCGGCGACGCTGCCCGCGACGCCGCTGACCGAAGCACGCCGGCCCTTGTCGACCGTCTTCGCCAGAACGTCCTTGTGGCTGATCGAGCACAGGCTGCGGCCGAGTGCGAACGCGGCGATCAGCGCGATCGCGAAGATGCCGGCGAGGGTGCCGGACAGCGTAAGCGCGACCGCACCGATGCCGATGATCGACGCGCCCTGCACGACACAACCCGCTACATAAACATGCTTGCGAAGCGGGCGGCGCCGAATCCACGCCGAGATCAGCAGTTGCGGCAACATCGCGAGCGACTCGCGCACGGGCACCAGCAGGCCCATCGCCCAGGTCGGTGCGCCGATGGCGTCGAGCAGCCAGGCGAGCACGAGCTTGGCATCGGCAAGGCCTTCGCCGACCCGGGTCAGGCTCAGCGAGGTCACATGCAGCGCGATGTTGCGCGGCTGCTCGAAACACGCGGAATCCGGCAGGTCGCGACAGACCGGTGTCAGTTCGTCGTCACCAGGCTGCCCGCCGCCAAGACGAGCGAAACCGGTCATCGGTCGCGGATTGCGGCGGCGTCGGGCATGCGCTGCGGCAGCAACTGGCGCAGCACCATCTGCAGGATGCCGCCGTGGCGGAAGTACTCG
>JBDTUO010000300.1:0-4286 GCA_040007675.1 Rubrivivax sp. | reverse complement strand
TGCACCTGTACGGCAAGTCCGAGCCGCGTCCGGGCCGCAAGATGGGCCACCTCACGGTCACCGCAGCCGACACCGGCACCGCGCAGGCCGTGGCACGCCAGGCCGCGCAGCGGCTCGGTCTGCCGGCGTTCTGACCGGCCGGCGACAGGTCCATGCCGGTTCTCGATGGCCACGCGGCCGACGACGTGCGTGCGGCCGCCGAGGCGCTGCGCCGCGGCGCCCTGGTCGCGTTTCCGACCGAGACGGTGTACGGCCTGGGCGCGCGCGCCGACGACGGCGCCGCGGTGGGCGCGATCTTCGCCGCCAAGGGTCGTCCGGCCGACCACCCGTTGATCGTGCACGTCACCGACGCCGTGGCCGCAGCGCACTTCGCGCCCGCTCCGGGCGGAGCGGCGACGCAGCTGATGGCCCGGTTCTGGCCCGGGCCGCTGACGCTGATCGTGCCGCGCCGCGCCGACATCGCGGCCGCCGCAGCGGGCGGGCAGGACAGCATCGGCCTGCGCGCGCCGGCGCATCCGGTCGCCCAGGCGCTGCTGCGGGCCGCGGCCGCGCTCGGCGTGCCGGGGGTCGCCGCGCCCAGCGCCAACCGCTTCGGCCGCGTCAGTCCGACCACCGCCGCCCACGTCGCGCAGGAGTTCGGCCCGACCCTGACCGTGCTCGACGGCGGCGCCTGCCCGATCGGGATCGAGTCGACCATCGTCGACTGCACGCGCGACCCACCGGCGTTGCTGCGTCCCGGGCAGCTCGGCGCGGCTGCGATCGAGGCTGCGCTCGGCGGCGTGCGCTTGCGCGTGCCCGATGGCGCGAGCCCACGCGCCCCGGGCACGCTGGCGTCGCACTACGCCCCGGCCGCGCGGCTCCGGCTGTTCGACGACGCGCGCTCGCTCGCCGCGGCCTGGCAATCCCTGACGCCGCAGCAGCGCAGGGCGGTGGCGGTATATTCGCGCCTCGCCCCGGAGCCGGGGGGCATGCGCGCCTTCCGGCCGTTGCCCGCTGGTGCCGACGAGGTGGCGCACGAGCTGTTTGCCGTGCTGCGTGCCTTCGACGACGCCGGCGCCGGTCAGATCTGGGTGGAACAGCCGCCGGCCGGCCCGGACTGGGACGGTGTCAACGACCGGCTGCACCGCGCAGCCGCGGCATGATCGCAGCGGGCCGCCGACGCGCGGCCGATGGCGGAGAGACGATGAACTTCAGAGATTCCCCGGTCCGGCGCGGGCGGTGCGCCCTGGCGGGGCTGGTGGCAGCGATCACGATGGCCGCGTGCGGCGGCGGGTCGTCGCAGATCAAGGACTTCCGGGCCGAAGAGGTCTACGCCTTCGGCGACGAGGCCAGCGTGCTGACGGCCGACGGACGCAAATACAGCGTCAACGCGCTGGACAGCAGCGGCGCGCGCGACTGCGCTGCCGAGCCGATCTGGGTCCAGCGCGTGGCCGCGCTCTACGACCTCGTGTTCGCAGAGTGCAACCCCAACGCGCTGCCCGCCACGCTGGCGTTCATGCGCGCGGCGCCGGGCGCGGTGGCGGCCGACCTGTCGGGCCAGATCGATGTCGTCGAGGCGGCCGGCGTCGTTCCGGACCACTCACTGGCGACCGTGCTGATGGGTGCCAACGACATCTGGGCACTCTATGCGGAGTACCCGGCGCGCAGCGAGGACGAGCTGGCGGATGCCTCGAGAGACCGCGGCGAGCTGATCGGCAAGCAGGTCAACCGCCTGGTGGCCGCGGGCGTGCGGGTGCTGGTCGTGACGGTGCCCGACCAGGGCCTGACGCCGCGCGCGCTGGCCGAGAAGGCCGCCCACACCGATACCGACCGCGCCCGGCTGCTGACGCGCCTGACGGCCGCGCTGAACACCGCGATCCGGCTGACGATCGTCAACGACGGCCGCCTGCTGGGCCTCGTGCTCGGCGACGAGATGGTGCAGGCGATGGTCAAGTCGCCGCGGTCCTTCGGCCTGGACGAAACCGAGGAGCCGGTCTGCACCGTCGCCCTGCCGGACTGCACGAGCGCGACGCTGGTCACGGACGGCAAGTCGAACGACTACCTCTGGGCCGACGACCGTCAGCTTGCCTACGGCGGCCAGTCCCGCCTCGGCGGTCTCGCGCTCAGCCGCGCGCTGAACAACCCGTTCTGACGCCGCTGCGAGCGCGGCGGCGCCGCAGCGCTCAGGGAGGGGACACGCCCGGCGCTCGTCGCCCGGGCGCGTCGGCCATCGTCCAGCGCACCAGCGCCTCGATCGCCGGCCGTCCGGCCGCGGCATTCGGGTGGTTCACGATCGCGACCAGCACGTAGCGCCGGCCGCTGTCGGACAGCACGTAGCCCGCGACGCCGGCGACGTCGCGCAGCGATCCGGTCTTCAGGTGCGCGCGGCCGGGCGTGACGCGCGCGCGGCGCAAGGTGCCGTCCAGCCCCGACACCGGCAGCGACGCCATCAGCTCCGGCATCACCGGGCTGGCCCAGGCGGTCTGCAGCAGCCGCGCCAGTGCCTGCGCCGACACGCGCGACGAGCGCGAAAGGCCGGCGCCGTTGTCGATCGACAGCGCGGCGGCCACCGGTGCGCCCAGCCGCTCCTCGGTCCAGGCCTGCAGCGCGGCACGCGCGCGCTCCGGTGTCGCCGGCTCGCCACCACTGCCAATGCCGCCCGCCGCTGCGCCGCCGCCGGCATCGCTCAGCGCGAGGGTCAGGAACAGCTGCTGCGCCATCGTGTTGTTGCTGAACTTGTTGATGTCGCGCACCACCTCGGCCAGCGCGGGCGACTCGACGACGAAGCTCGGCGCGCGGTCGGTCGGCGCCGGGCCGTCGCGCACGCGGCCGACGAGCCGGCCGCCCATCTCGCGCCACAGCCCCTCGAGCAGCCGCGCGTTGTAGGTGTCGGGCCGGGTATCGGCCACCGGCCAGCTGCGCTCGCCACATTCGACCGGGTAGGCGCCGGCGAAGCGCACCCGCCCGTCGTCGCCGAACGAGGGCTTGAGCGCCGCGCGCCAGTCGCCGCACGCGCCGGAGGTCAGCGGCACGCTGGGGTCGACCTTTGCCCCGGCCAGTGGCGGCGCGACGCTGACGCGTGCGATGCCGCCACCGGGGTCGGGCACGAAGCCGTAGCTGACCGACTTGAAGTTCAGCAGCAGGGCGTCCGGGCGCACGTTGTACGGCCGCAGCGGTTCGTTGTCGAAGTCCGCCGGGTTGCCGGCCGGCAGCGCGAACGCGCTGCGGTCGAGCACGATGTCGCCGCGGATCTCGCGCACCCCCGCCTGCTGGACCTGCCGCAGCAGCAACCAGACGCGCTCCATCACGAGTGCGGGGTCGCCGCTGCCGCGGATCACGAGCGTGCCGTCGAGCACGCCGTCGCGCACCGGCCCGAGCAGCCACACCGGGGTCTGCCAGCGCCAGGCCGGCCCGAGCCGGTCGAGCGCGGCGAAGGTCGTCACCAGTTTGGCCAGCGAGGCCGGATTGACCGGCGCCGCGGCGTTCATGGCCAGCAGCGGCCGCGCAGCGCCCGCCTCCTCGACGATCACCGACAGCGCGCCTTCGGGCACCTCCGCGCGCTGCAGCGCGGCAGCGACCTCGGGCGGCAGCATCGTCGCCCCCGCCGACGCCGACCCCACGAGCAAGGCGGTCGCGAGCGGCAGGATGAGGCGGGCGAAACGCGGCATGGCGGCCATGATGTCACGGCTAAACTGATGACATGACGCCGGCCACCTCGTCCACGGCCCCGCGCCTGCTGGCCTTCGACACCTCGACCGAGACGATGGCGATCACCGCCTGCGGCCCGGCCGGCGCCGCGGGCTGGGTCGGGCCCGGCGGGGCTGCGGCCTCGGCGACGCTGCTGGTGCGCGCGCACGAGGTGCTGGCCGCCGCCGGCCTGTCGCTGCCCGAGCTGGACGCCGTGGCCTTCGGGGCGGGGCCGGGTGCGTTCACGGGTCTGCGCACCGCCTGCGCGGTGGCGCAGGGCCTGGCTTTCGGCCTCGACCGGCCGGTGCTCGCCATCGACAGCCTGGCGCTCGTGGCCGAGGACACCGGCTGGCACGATGGCGCGCCGGTCTGGGTGGCGATGGATGCCCGCATGGACGAGCTCTACGTGGCCGCCTACCGCTGGCACGGTACCGGCGGGGTGGGCTGGCGGCCGGAGACCGCGCCGGCTCTGGTGCCGCTCGATGTGCTGGTCGCGCGCTGGGCGGCGCAGCCGCCGGCGCGGGTCGCCGGCAGCGGCCTGCGTGCCTTCGGCGCCCGCCTGCCGACCGGCGGTGCCGAGTTGCGCCCGCACGAACACGACCGCGCTGCGGCGCTGCCGC
>JBDTUO010000299.1:0-4299 GCA_040007675.1 Rubrivivax sp. | reverse complement strand
GCCCTCCGAAGGCTACGTCGCAGGTTCGATTCCTGCCGGTCGCACCAGCCACTGCTAGCCGATCAGGCTACGACACGCCGCCGCCCCGGCCCGCCACGCCCGCGTCGAGGCGCTTGACCAGGTTCAGGCTCGACACCTCGTACCCGAGACTCCGGTAGAGCGCCTGAGCGCCGGCGTTGTGCGCGAACACGTGCAGCACCATGCTGGCATGTCCGATGCGGTGCGCGAGCCGCTCCGCCGCCTGCAGCGCCCGCCGCGCGTGGCCCTGGCGCCGAAACGCCGGCAGCACGATGACCTGGTAGACGAAGGCAACGCTGTGCGCGCCGCGCGGCAGCGTGCCGAACCACAGGTAGCCGACCGCCGTTTCGCACGCCGCCCGCGCGTGGATCGTGAACAGCGCGTGGCCGGGGGTCGCCAGGCCATCGGGCAACAGGCGCTGTGTCTCTGCCAGCGCCAACGCCGGCGCCTCGTCGGCCCGCCAGCGGCCGGCGGCGACGCATTCGGCGGCATAGGCGTCGACCGCGCGCCGCAGGAAATCGTCGTAGGCCGCGCTCGTGAGTGGCTGCAGGACGTCGGCGTCCGCGTCGTCGTCGTTCATCGGCAACGCTCCGGTTTGCGGTTCAGGCGCGATGGAAGACGATTCTCTGCGCGTGAGCCGCGCGACGCTACGATCCGCGGGTCCGCCGCTCCCGCGGGGACGAACGAACAAGGGACCGTCGCCATGCGCATCATCGGAATCATCGTGCTCGTGCTGGGCGTGCTCGCCCTCGCTTATGGTGGCTTCAGCTACACCAAGGACACCAGCGCGGTGAAGCTCGGGCCGATCGAGCTGTCGGTCAAGGAGAAGGAGAACGTCAATGTCCCGCTCTGGGCCGGCGTTGCCGCGGTGGTGATCGGGGGGCTGCTGGTCGGCCTCGGCGGCCGTCGCTGATCGACGACGGCGACGCGCGAGTTCGCTTCGCGCGATGAAGTGAACGAAAACACTCCGAAATCGACCGGGGTGTGGCGCGGGTGGCCCGCTGACTCGTCGGCAATCGGGGTCGGCGTCGCACGCGTGGCGGCGCTGTCGTTGATGCTCGGCGCCTGCGCCGCGGTCGACCCCACGGGCGGCAGCCCGGCGCCGGCCCCGGCCACGGCGCCGAAGACGCCGCCACCTGCGCCACCTGCCCTGGCTCCACCGGCGGAGGCACCCCTTGCCGCGGCATCGGCTCCTGAATCGGCACCTGAACCCGCGACGGCAGATGCCCGCGCCGCGCCGGCGCCGCGCGCCAGCGTCGAATCGGCCCCGCCGCGCTCCGACGAGTCCGCCGAGCAGGGCATTGCGTCGTGGTACGGCGCACGTTTTCACGGCCGCACCACCGCCAGCGGCGAGACCTTCGACATGAACGCGCTCACCGCTGCCCACCGCAGCCTGCGCATGGGCACGCGGGTGCTGGTGCGCAGCCTCGCCAGCGGCCGCACGGTGATCGTCCGCATCAACGACCGCGGCCCGGCGCGACGCGACCGCCTGATCGACCTCAGCCGCGCCGCAGCGCGCCGCATCGGGCTGAGCGGCATCGGTCGGATCGAGATGCGCGTGCTCGGCGCCGACGATGATGCGGCGGCTGACGCGCGTGCGCCGGCCGGTCGCGCGCGCGCCGACTGACGGGGCGGCCCGCGCGCGCCGCCGCCGATGCCGCCGCGCATCTTCATCAGCTACCGCAGCGCGGACGGCGCCGACAAGGCGACCGCGCTGGCGCGCGACCTCGGCCTGCGGTTCGGCCCGGATCAGGTCTTCCTCGACAAGGACGACCTGCCCGCCGGTTCCCGCTGGACGCGCGAGGTCGGCCGCACGCTGCGCAGCCGGCCGGTGCTGCTGCTGATCATCACGCCGCTGGCGTTCGCCGCCACCGGCACTGACGGCCGCCGCCGCATCGACGACGTCGACGACCCGTTGCGGCGCGAGGTCGCCGCGGCAGACGCCGCTGGGGCGACGATCATCCCGCTGCTCGCCGACGGCGTCGACGCGTTGCCGCCGGCGTCCGCGCTGCCGCCGCCGCTGGACCGGCTCGGCGACCGCACGTGGCGGCGCCTGCGCGCCTACGACTGGACGGACGACGTCGAGCGCCTGGTGGCCGACCTGCGCGGGCTCGGGCTGGTGCCGCGCCCGGCCCGGCTGCGGCGCCGGCGACTGGCGCTGCTCGGCGCGCTCGTGGCCGGTCTGGCGCTGGTGTTCGGTGCACGCTGGCGCGCCGGCGGCGACGGCAGTGAGCCCTCCGGCGACCGCTCCGGCGACTTGTCCGGAACCTGGGACGCCGTCGCCGGCGACGACACGATGCGCCTGGAGTTGCAGGAAGGCGCCGAGGGCCGAGTGCGCGTCGAGAGCCATCCGATCGACGTCCGCACGCGCGCCGACTGGGCCGAGCAGCGTGCGTTCTGGTTGCGGCGCAGCGGTGTGGCGCTGGAGGCGGTGCGGCTGCGCGGCGAAGGGGTCGTGCGGCGCGCGCCCGGCTCGCCCCCGGCCCTCGACGTCGGCTTCGAGTTGCTGACGCTGCCGGCGGAGCAGCCGGTCGACGGCGGCAACCTGTCGGCCACCCGGCAGCCGGACGGCCGCTGGGTGGGCCGGCGCTGGCTCAACGGCGCGCAGGCCGAGACGACACTGACGCTGACCCGCCGGCGCTGATCGACTCCGTGCGTCTCCGTGCGTCTCCGTGCGTCTCCGTGCGTCTGCGGGCGCGCGGGCGGGAAGTGCCGGCCGGCTCGGGCCGGCCTCCCTAGTTCGAAGGTGGCGCGGCGCACCCGGGTTGCCGCTGGCGGTCTTTGCCCCGATGCTCGGGGCCGACCCCATGCCTTCCGCCCCTCCGATCACCTTCCTCGTCTCGGGCCTTCCCGGCGGCACACGCACTGGCACCGCCCCCGGCCCCGGCACTCCGGGCCAGGCGCCCACCGGCGGCCTGCCAGGCATCGTCAAGGCGTCGGTGCGTGTCGGCGCCCGGCGCGCCGCCGGCGGCGCGGTGCGGATGGTGGCGGTACCCGGAGAGGACGTGGTCGTGCTGCACGTGGCCAACGGCCCGGCACTGGTGCTGCACCCGGAGAACGCGCGTGACCTGCTGCTCGGTCAGTCGCGCCAGACGCGCAGCGCCGGACCGGCCGGCGACGCGCCCGACGTCGTCACCGTGCCGGCGCAGCTGCGCTGGACCGGGCTCGAGCAGGCCGCGCCGGTGCACACGCGTGGCCTGCTCGGCGACGTGCTGCTGCACACCGTCGAGGTGCTGACCGGCTTGCCGAAGGACGAGGCGCTGCGGTTCGCCGCCGGCCGCGTGGTGGCTAAAATCGACGCCGGGGTGGACCCCGGGCTCTACACCCTGGCGGCCGACGCGTTGGCACCGCTGAAGGGCAGCGGGCGGCGCGTGCACGCGCTGGCGCCGGCCGAGGGCCCGCTGCTGGTGCTGCTGCACGGCAGCTTCGTCGATACCGCGTCGACCTTCGGCGCCCTGTGGGCGCTGCACCCGAGCCCGGTGCGCGCGCTGTTCGCCCACTACGGCGGCCGGGTCTACGGCTTCGACCACCCGACGCTCGGCCAGGGCCCGATCGAGAACGCGCTCGCGCTCGCCGAAGCGCTGCCGGCCGGCGCGCGGCTGCACCTGCTGACGCACTCGCGCGGCGGGCTCGTCGCCGAGGTGCTGGCGCGCGCCTGCGGGGACGACGAGGACGCCGTTGCCGACGCCGCGATCGCCGACGCTTTCGCCGGCCGGGCGCAGGCGATCCAGCGCGAGGCGCTGCGCCGCCTGCACGCCGTGGCACGCACGAAGCGGCTGCGCGTCGAGCGCGTCGTGCGGGTCGCCTGCCCGGCGCGCGGCACGCTGCTGGCGTCGCGCCGGCTCGACGCCTATTTGTCGGTGCTGCGCTGGGGGCTGGAACTGGCCGGGGTGCCGGTCGCGCCGGCGCTGGTGGACCTGCTGGTCGCCTTCGCGCGGCGGCGCGAGGACCCGCGCCAGATCCCCGGTCTCGAGGCGATGCTGCCGGACAGCGCACTGATCCGCTGGCTGAACCGTGTCGGCACGCCGCTGCCGGGGGAGCTGCGCGTGGTGGCGGGCGACCTGGAAGGCGACTCGCTCGGCAGCTGGGTCAAGACGCTGCTGGCCGACGCCTTCTACTGGACCGACAACGACCTCGTCGTGCAGACGCGTTCGATGTACGGCGGAGCGCCGCGGCGCGACGGCGCCGCCTTCGTGCTCGATCAAGGCGGCAAGGTATCGCACTTCGCCTACTTCGCCAACCCGCGCAGCGCCGAGGCGGTGGTCGGCGCACTGCTGCAGC
>JBDTUO010000298.1:0-4329 GCA_040007675.1 Rubrivivax sp. | reverse complement strand
AGCGGCAGTTGCACGCGCAGGCCCGTGGCAAGCGCGTGGCGGCGCTCGAGCACGTCGCCGGGGCCGACCTCGAGCGCCGACAGGCCGCCGGCGTCGCGCCGCGTGGCCACGTGCTCCAACGGCTCGCCGAGCACCTGCAGGTCGAGCACGTTGGCGCCAGGCAACAGCAGCGCGTCCGGCAGCGTCAACAGCTGCGGGCGCCCGCACAGCCGCGTGGCCGGCGCGCCGGCGGGGGTCGGACGCCGCAGCGTGTGGCCGTTCAGCCGCAGGCCGAAATCACTGCACACGCGCTCGATGTAGACGGCCGACGGCGTGCCGGTGGCGGGGCGCTCGAAGCCCAGCCGGTACCACTGCGCGCGCGCGGTGACGCGGCGGCCCCCGGCCCAGTGGTCGGGCAGCGTCAGCGGCGTCGCCAGCGGCAGCGGGTCGGAACCGGCGTGCGGCGCGGCCGGGTCGGCATTCGAGACGATGGCACGGTCCAGCCGTTGCACGCTGGCGGCGGCGCCGTCGTCGGCCGCACCCGCGGTGCCGCCGAAGGCCAGGAGCGCCGCCACCAGCGCGAACACGGCGCGCAGCCCGCGTGCGCCTTGACGCACGCACCGCCGCCGTGTGCGTCCCGCGCTGGTGTCCATCGGGCGAGGATCGTACCGGAGCGCCCCGGCACGCTGGCGCGCGCCGGCGTGGACAATGGCCGCAATGTCGACCGATCCCCGATCGACCCCCGACCGCCGGTTCCCCGACCCCCTGACGCGAGCCCCCGCTTGATCCTGCGCCACCGCTTCGACCCTCCGGACAACCGCCGCCTGGCCGAGCTCTGCGGCCCGCTCGACGCCCACCTGCGCCGCATCGAGCAGGCGCTGCACGTGTCGATCGTGCGGCGTGACGCCGCCTTCCGGGTCCAGGGGGAGCGCCGTGCCGCCGAGGCCACGCTGGCCTTGCTGCAGCGCCTGCACGACGCCGCCGCCACCGCACCGATCGACGGCGCGACGCTGCAGTTGGCGCTGCACGAGGCCGGCATCGGTCTCGACGACGACCGCGCGCCGCCGGCGACGGCCGCTGTGGCCGAGCCGGCCGAGGCCGCGCCGGTCGTGCTGCGCACCCGCCACAGCGATCTCGCCGGCCGCACGCCGAACCAGGTGCAGTACCTGCGCCAGATGCTGGCCGAGGACATCACCTTCGGCATCGGACCGGCCGGGACCGGCAAGACCTTCCTCGCGGTCGCGGTGGCGGTCGACGCGCTCGAGCGCCAGGGCGTGCAGCGCATCGTGCTGACACGGCCGGCGGTCGAGGCGGGCGAGCGGCTGGGTTTCCTGCCCGGCGACCTGGCGCAGAAGGTCGACCCCTACCTGCGGCCGCTGTACGACGCGCTGTACGACCTGATGGGCTTCGAGCGCGTGACGCGCGCGTTCGAGAAGGGGCTGCTGGAGATCGCGCCGCTCGCCTTCATGCGCGGGCGCACGCTGAACCACTCGTTCGTGATCCTCGACGAGGCGCAGAACACGACGCGCGAGCAGATGAAGATGTTCCTGACGCGCATCGGCTTCGGCAGCAAGTGCGTGATCACCGGCGATGTGAGCCAGATCGACCTGCCGAAGGACACGGCCAGCGGACTGATCGATGCCGAGCGCGTGCTGAGGGACGTGCGCGGCATCGCGTTCACGCGTTTCGGCGCCGCCGACGTCGTGCGCCACCCGCTGGTCGCCCGCATCGTCGAGGCCTATGAGGCAGCAACCGCCTCGCGCGCGGACTGAACCCCGCGCGCGCCCGGCGCTGGAGCTGTCGCTGCAGTTCGCCGATGCCCGCCACCGCGCGCTGCTGCCGCGCCACCGCGTCGTGCGCTGGATCCGCGCCGCGCTCGAAACCCCGGCGCAGATCACGGTGCGCATCGTCGACGCCGACGAGGCGCGCGCGCTGAACCGCGACTACCGCGGGCGCGACTACGCGACCAACGTGCTGACCTTCGACTACGCGCAGGCGCCGGTGGTGGTCGCCGACCTCGTGCTGTGCGCGCCGGTGCTGGCGGCCGAGGCGCAGCAGCAGGCCACGCCGGTCGAGGCTCACTACGCGCACCTGCTGGTGCACGGCACGCTGCACGCCCAGGGCTGGGACCACGAGCGGGCCGCCGACGCCCGCCGCATGGAGGCGCGCGAAAGCGCGCTGCTGGCCGCGCTCGGCTTCGCCGATCCGTACCGCCGCGGCTGAGGAATCGCACCCTGCGGCGCGTGGCGCGGCGCCGGCGCGCTACATGCCCTTGAACAGGCCGCTGTAGCTGCGGCTGACCTCGAGCTTCTCGGGGTGGCCCTTGACGCGCACGATCTGCCGGCCGCGGAAGTCGCGTGAGACCTCGGTGACGGCCTTGACATTGACCAGCGTGCTGCGGTGGATCTGCCAGAACTGCTGCGGGTCCAGCTCGTCGACCAGCTCCTTGATCGGCTTCCTGATCAGCGCCTCGACCTGCGCCGTCTGCACGCGCGTGTACTTCTCGTCGCTGATGAAGAACAGCACGTCGTCGATCGGGATCATCTGGATCGTGCTGCCGACGTTGGCCTGGACCCACTGCAGGCGCGCGGCTGGGGTGCCGCCCGGGGCCAGGCGCGCGCCGAGCTGGTGCAGCAGCTGCTGCAGCGGCGGCGCGCCACCGGCCTCTTCGGGCGTGCCGCGGCGTGCCAGGCGCGCGCGGATGCGGTCCACCGTCACCTGCAGCCGGGCACGCTCGGCCGGCTTCAGCACGTAATCGGCCACGCCCTGCTCGAACGCCTCGACCGCATACTGGTCGTAAGCGGTGATGAAGACGACCTCCGGCAGCAGTTCGTCGGCGTCGATCTCCATCTGCGCGATCTCGCGCGCGGCCTCGACGCCCGTCAGCCCCGGCATGCGGATGTCGAGGAACACCACCTCCGGCCGGTGCTGGGCCACGAGGTCGACCGCTTCGCGCCCGTTGCGCGCCTCGGCGACGATCTGCAGTTCGGGCCAGACCTCGGCCAGGCGGGCACGCAACTGCTCGCGCATCAGGCGTTCGTCGTCGGCGAGCACGGCGCGCGCGGCCGGCGCCGCGGTGGCGTTCATGCGCGCACCGTCGACGACGACGTCGTCGCCCGCGGCGCCGGGTCCGGCCGCAGCAGCGCACGCAGCAGCCGCCACCCGCCCCAGGCCAGCAGCAGCACCGGCGACAGCAGCAGCGCCGTCACGCCCAGCGCCGCCAGCAGCGGCAGGCCGACGGCGACCAGCGCGAGCAGCAGCGCGAGCGTCAGCAGCGCCAGGATCGCCAGCGGCAGCAGCACCGCCAGCACGATGAGCGCGAGCAGCACCGCAGCGGCGACACCCAGCTGCTCGCCCGGGTCCAGCATCGACCAGTCCAGCCCCGACACGAGCTCCTGGCCATCGACGCTGATGTGCAGCGGCAGGCCCTGCCAGTGTTCGACCGAGGTCCACAGCGCCAGCAGCGCGCCGAGCAGCGCCAGCCCGACGAGCGCTGCGACCACCAGCAGGATCGGCCAGAGCCGGCGGCGCCGCGGCGGGTTCAGCGGCTCGGCCAGGGAGGCAGGGGGGGTGGGGTTCATGCGTGCGCTCCTTCGATCGGGCGGTACGGCACCGCGATCGTGACGATGGTGCCACCGCCCGGATTTTCCGTCACCGTCAGCGCCGCCTTGCCACCGTAGAGCAGCAGCAGCCGTTCGCGGATGTTGGCCAGCCCGACGCCGGTGCCGGCGGTCGCCGCCTTGCCGAAGCCCAGCCCGGTGTCGGCAACGCTGACCGCCAGCTTGCCGTGCACGATCTCGGCCTTGACCTTCAGGCTGCCGCCGTCGGCCTTGGGCTCCAGGCCGTGCTTGATCGCGTTTTCGACCAGGCTCTGGATCATCATCGGCGGAAACTCGGCAGAGTGCAGCCCCTCGGGCACGTCGATCTGCGTCTCCAGCCGCTCCTCCATCCGCACCTTCAGGATCTCCAGGTAGGGCCGGATCACCGCCAGCTCACGCCCCAGGTCGCGCACGCCGCTGGCGTTGGCCTCGCGCATCGTCGGCATGCTCGCGCGCAGCAGCGCGATCAGGTTCTTCTGCATCTGACTCGCGCGCGGCGGGTCGGTCTCGATCAGGTGGTCGATGCTGGCCAGCGTGTTGAACAGGAAGTGTGGCTCGACCTGCGCCTGCATCGCCGCCATGCGCGCCTCGACGACCTGGCGCTTCAGCGACTCGGCCTCGGCAGTCTCGGTCGCCTGGGCGGCGATCACCTCGGCCCGCATGCGCCCCTTGTAGGTCATCTTCAGGATCGCCGACGCGACGATCCAGATCAGCGCCAGGTCGGTCAGGAAGTCGCCCCAGCGCACGCGGC
>JBDTUO010000297.1:0-4338 GCA_040007675.1 Rubrivivax sp. | reverse complement strand
GGCAGCGCCAAGTGCGAAACCCTGGGCATCGCGCTGCTGGCGTCGATTCAGTCCGACGACCCGACCGCGCTGGTCGGCCTGCCGCTGATCCGCACCGCGCAACTCTTGCGCGAAGCCGGGCTCGACCCGCTGGCCGATCCCGCCTGACGCGCAAGCGACGGCGGCAGACCGTCGCGGGTTTCAGGCCCGGGCGCGCAGCGCTCCTCAGGCCCGGGCGCGCAGCGCTCCCGCCAGCACTTCGACGATGCGCTCGGCGGCGCGCCCGTCCCACAGGTCCGGCCGACGCAGCGCACGCCGACCGGTGGTGATCGACTCGCGCGCCAGCGCGACGATGCGGGCCGGGTCGGTGCCGGCGAGGCGGTTGCTGCCTTCGTCGACCGTGATCGGCCGCTCGGTGTTCTCGCGGATCGTCACGCAGGGCACCCCCAGCGCGGTCGTCTCCTCCTGCAGCCCGCCGCTGTCAGTCAGCACCAGCGCGGCATGCTTCCACAGGTGCAGGAACGCCATGTACGGCTGCGGGTCCAGCAGGTGCACGTGCGGGCCCAGGTCGAGCCCGAGCCGCGCGAGCGTGCCGCGTGTGCGCGGGTGCACCGGAAAGACGAGCGGCAGCTCGTCGGCGATGGTCTTCAGCGCGCCGGCGATCGGCGCCAGCGTCTCGGGCGCGTCGACGTTCGACGGCCGGTGCAGCGTGACCACCCCGTAGCGGCCGGGGTCGGCGAGCAGGCGGCGCTTGATGGCATCGGTCGCGAAGGCGGCGGTGTCCACGCCGGCGTCGAGCTGACGCGCCTGGTGCACGACGTTGTCGACCATGACGTGGCCGACATGAAAGATCTTCGCGTCCGGCTGGCCTTCACGCTTGAGGTTCGCCACCCCCGCCGGCTCGGTGACGAAAAACCAGTCGCTCAGGCTGTCGGTGACGATGCGGTTGATCTCCTCGGGCATCGCCATGTCGCCGCTGCGCAGGCCGGCCTCGACGTGCGCGACCGGGATGCCGGCCTTCTTGGCGACGATCGTGCAGGCAAGCGTCGAATTGACGTCACCGACGACCAGCACGGCGTCCGGCCGGTCCGCCGCGACATGCGCCTCGAACGCCTCCATCACGCGCGCGGTCTGCGCCGCGTGGGTGCCGCCGCCGCAGTTGAAGTGCACGTCGGGCGCCGGGATGCCGAGTTCCTCGAAGAACACGTCGCTCATGTTGCGGTCGTAGTGCTGGCCCGTGTGCACGAGCTTCCAGCGCAAGCGACCATCGGCCTGCAGCGCGCGCACGATGGGCGCGATCTTCATGAAGTTCGGCCGGGCGCCGGCCACGAGGTGGATGCAGGGCAGCGTCATGCGGGCGTTCGGTGCGGGCGGGCCGCGGCGAAAAAGTCGTCGACGTTCAGCCGCGATCGCAGCCGGACCGGACGAGCGACGATTGCACCGCCGGCTTCAGTCGGCACTGCCACCGAGCAGCGACGCGACCTTCTTCTTCAATCGAAGGCTGGTCGCGCGGGCCGGGGGCGGCGCTGCGGCAACCGCCGCCTCGTCCCCGTCCGCCCGGCGTGGCGCGGGTGCTTCGTACGGTCGGTCGAAGAACGGGTCCCGAGCCGCCGACGGGCGGGCGGGCGGGCGATCTCGCGGGCGCTGTTCCGGCGCCCGTTCGGACGCACGCGGCGCGGCGCTGCGCTCGGGCCGGCGGTCTGCTCCGTCGTTCACCTCGCGCGACTCGCGCGGAGGGCGGCGGGGCCGCTCGTCCTCGAAATCGAGCGGCTCGAGCTCGATCTTCGTCTTGATCAGCTTTTCGATGTCGGCGACGAGCCGGTTGTCGTCGCGCGTGACGAACGTGATGGCGAGACCCGACGCGCCGGCACGGCCGGTGCGACCGATGCGGTGCACGTAATCCTCGGCGTTGAACGGCACGTCGAAGTTGAACACCGCCGGCAGGTCGACGATGTCCAGGCCGCGCGCGGCGACGTCGGTCGCCACCAGCAACTCGACCTCGCCGGCCTTGAACGCGGCGAGCGCCTTCAGCCGCTCGTCCTGGCTCTTGTCGCCATGCAGGGCCTGCGTGCTGAGGCCGTCGCGCTCGAAGGCGCGCGCCAGCCGGGCCGCTCCGAGCTTGCTGTTGACGAACACCAAGGCCTGCCCCAGCGAGCGCTCGCGCAGCAACTGCCGCACGGCGCGCCGCTTGTCGTCGTCGCTGACGCCGTAGAAGTGCTGCTCGACGTTCGACGCGGTGGCGTTCGGCCGCGCCACCTCGACCATCAGCGGGTCCTGCAGGTAGCTCGCGGCGAGCTTCCTTATCTCGGGCGAGAAGGTGGCCGAGAACAGCAGCGTCTGGCGCTGCTTGGGCAGGAACGACAGGATGCGCTGCAGGTCCGGCAGGAAGCCGATGTCGAGCATGCGGTCCGCCTCGTCGAGCACGACGTACTCGACCTGGTTGAGGATCGCGCTCTTGCCCTCGATGTGGTCGAGCAGCCGGCCCGGCGTGGCCACCAGCACCTCGACGCCCTTGCGCAGTTCGGCCGTCTGCGGCTTGATGTCGACGCCGCCGAAGACCACGGTGGAGCGCAGCTGGGTCTGCTTGGCGTACTTCTCGACGCTGGCCGCGACCTGGTCGGCGAGCTCGCGCGTCGGCGTGATGACGAGCGCACGCACCGGGTGGCGTGCCGGCGACATGCTGGCGTTCTCGTGCCTGAGCATCCGCTGCAGCAGCGGGATCGTGAAGGCGGCGGTCTTGCCGGTGCCGGTCTGCGCGGCGCCCATGATGTCGCGGCCGGCGAGAACGAGCGGGATCGCCTTGGCCTGGATGGGCGTCATCGCCATGTAGCCGGAGTCGGCCACGGCGCGCAGCAGCTTGGGGTCGAGCGGGAGGGTGTCGAAGCGGGGCGCGGGGGCAGCGTTCGGGGTATCGGAGTCGATGTCGGTCATGTCCCCCGATTATCCCTTTCCTGCAGCGGCGTGGGTCGGGTGACCGGCAAGTGCAGCCAGCGCGGCGACTTGAAGCGAACGATGCGCCAGTACAGGCCGACGTAGCTGAGCCCGAACAGCCCCAGGAACACCGCGATCAAACCGCTGTTGCTCCAAAACAACACTGCCGGCACCACCGACAGCATGCACAGCACCCACAGGTACGGCGAGGTCATCGAATTGCGTCGCGTCAGCGCACGCGCGCCGGCGTCGCCGACCGCCCAGCGCAGCACCCGCCGATAGATCAACGAGTGCAGGTGGATGCCGTCGGGCACGCTCGGCGGCACAGCGCGCAGGAAGCGGCGGCGATAGATCGAGAACAGGGTCTCGAACACCGGGTAGACGCATACCAGCAGCGGAAACAGCGGCGAGACCGTCGGGTTGCGCACCAGCAAAAGGATCGACAGCTCGGCCACGTAGTAGCCGAGGAAGTAGGCCCCGCCGTCCCCGAGAAAGATCAGCCCGGCCGGAAAGTTCCAGATGAAGAAACCCAGCACCGCGCCGATGCCGGCCAGCGCCAGCACGCCGATCACCGGGTCCGAGACCTGGTAGGCCACGTAGGCGATCGCCGCCAGCATGATGACGACGCACATCGACGCCAGCCCGTTGAAGCCGTCGATGATGTTGACCGAGTTCGCGATGCCGGCGACGGCGAAGACCGTCAGCAGGATCGAGCCGACCGCGAACCCGACCACCCAGTCCAGGCCAGGAATGTCGGTGCGCGTGATCGCCGCGCCGAGCAGCGCCGCCGCCAGCCCGGCCGACACTGCCGTCGCGGCAAGTCGGTGCGACGGCCGCACCTTCTTCGTGAAGTCCTCCAGCAGCCCGGTGGCGAACGCCGGCACGCCGCAGGCCAGCACCCCGAGCAGCAGTGCCTGTGCTTGCGGCAGCAGCACCCACAGCACCGGCAGCGCCGCGGCCAGCCCGGCGACGATGCCGATGCCGCCGATGCGCGGCACCGCATGGGCATGGAACTTCTGCGGCCCCGACAGGTCGTGATCGAGCACGAACCGGCCATGCGTCTTCGCCGCGTGCACCACGAGCAGCGTGGCGACCAGCGAAGTGATCAGCGCGACGGTCAGGGTCAGCACGCGGGCGATTGTAGGTATGGCGGCTGACATCGCCGCCGCCGATCGGGTCGGCACGCAGGCCTGAGAGACCGCAGCGCAGGGGCGCGGCTAGAATGCCGCGGCCTCGCCCACGACCCGGTGCCGCGGTTCCCGTCGCCATGTTTCCTCGGCGCGCGGCCGCGAGGCGGCCATCGACCCCATCGACCCGAATGCTCCTGGACCTGCCCGCCCTCGCGCCCCGCCTGCGCCGCCTCGCCGTGATCGCGGGGTTGGCCGCGCTGCCCTTCATGCTGACGCCGGGTGTCGCCCGTGCCCAGGT
>JBDTUO010000296.1:0-4340 GCA_040007675.1 Rubrivivax sp. | reverse complement strand
ACGCGCGACGGCAGCCTCGACGCGATGCAGGTGCTGGTCGAGCTGCTGCCGGCGCACGCCGGTGCCGCGCGCGAATTCATCGGCGGCCGCCTGCAGGAGCGCATCAAGACGCTGATCGGCGTCAGCACGACGGTCAGCGTCGGGGCGCCGAACTCGATCGAGCGCACGCTGGTGGGCAAGGCCCGCCGCGTGATCGACAAACGTCCCCGTTGAGGAGTCCCGGATGTACACGCAGGCGATGGACACGATGGGCAAGGAGCCCGGCGAACGGCTCCAGCCGGAGCGCAGCGTCGATGAGGAGCGGCTGCAGCAGCGCTTCGACGAGCGCATAGACGCCGGCGATTTCATCGAGGCCAAGGACTGGATGCCCGACAACTACCGCAAGACCTTGCTGCGTCAGATCAGCCAGCACGCGCACTCGGAGATCGTCGGCATGCTGCCCGAAGGCAACTGGATAGGCCGCGCGCCCACGCTCAAGCGCAAGGCGATCCTGCTGGCCAAGGTGCAGGACGAGGCCGGCCACGGCCTGTACCTGTACGCCAGCGCCGAGACGCTCGGCAGCAGCCGCGACCAGATGATCGACGCGCTGCACAGCGGAAAGGCCAAGTACAGCAGCATCTTCAACTACCCGACGCTGAGCTGGGCCGACATCGGCACCGTCGGCTGGCTGGTCGACGGCGCGGCGATCATGAACCAGGTGCCGATCTGCCGCTGCAGCTATGCGCCGTATGCGCGCGCGATGATCCGCATCTGCCGCGAGGAAAGTTTTCACCAGCGCCAGGGCTTCGACAGCCTGCTGGTCATGATGAAGGACGGCACCGACGCGCAGCGTGCGATGGTGCAGGACGCGGTGAACCGCTGGTGGTGGCCGTGCCTGATGATGTTCGGCCCGCCCGACGACCAATCACCGAACTCCGCGCAGGGCATGCGCTGGGGCATCAAGCGCGTCAGCAACGACACGCTGCGCCAGAAGTTCGTCGACGCCGCGATCGAGCAGGCCAAGGTGCTCGGCGTCACGCTGCCCGACCCCGACCTGAAGTGGAACGCGGAGCGTGAACACTGGGACTTCGGCCGCATCGACTGGAGCGAGTTCTGGCAGGTGGTGGGCGGCGACGGCCCGCTGAACCGTGAGCGGCTGGCGATGCGAGTCGACGCCTGGGACGCCGGTGCGTGGGTGCGTGAGGCGGCGCTGGCTCACGCGGCCAAGCAGCCCGCGCGGCAGGAGGCGGCATGAGCCCGCCGGGCCGCCCCAAGGGCGAATACCGGAGGGCGCAGCCCGAAGGTAGTCCAGTGAGCGACGACACGAACGAGCAGGCGCCCGGCGCCGGACCGGAGGCAAGGGAATGGCCGCTGTGGGAAGTCTTCGTGCGCAGCCGCGCCGGCCTCGACCACAAACATTGCGGCAGCCTGCACGCCACCGACCCGCAGATGGCGATCCAGATGGCGCGCGACGTCTACACGCGGCGCCAGGAAGGCAGCAGCATCTGGGTCGTGCGCAGCGAGCAGATCGTCGCCAGCGACCCGGGTGACAAGGCCATGTACTTCGACCCGGCGGAGGACAAGGTGTACCGCCACCCGACCTTCTTCAAGCTGCCGACCGAAGTCGACCACATGTAGCCATGACGACTCCCCAGCCCACTTCGTTCGCGCCTCCTACGGCCACGCCAGGTCCCGTTACCAGCCCCCGCGGCCTGCAGGGACCTTCGGGCGGCCGCGCGAGCCCGCCGGGCGCCTCGATCGCCATTCATCACGCGCCCGACGTGGAGTACGTGCTGCGCGTCGGCGACACCTGCCTGATCCTGGGCCAGCGCCTGGGCGAGTGGTGCGGACACGCGCCGGTGCTCGAGGAAGACATCGCGCTGTCCAACATGGCGCTCGACCTGATCGGCCAGACGCGGGCGCTGCTGACGCGCGCCGGCATGCGCGGCGGACAGGGTTTCGACGAAGACCAGCTCGCCTTCCTGCGCGACGAACGCGACTACCGCAACGTCACGATGGCCGAGTTGCCGCGCGGCGACTTCGCCTTCACGGTGCTGCGCAACCTGTTCCTGTCGACCTGGTTGAAGCTGCACTGGGAGCGCCTGCAGCACTCGGCCGACGGTGAACTGGCCGGCATCGCCGGCAAGGCCGTCAAGGAAGCGCGCTACCACCAGCAACACGCGGCCGACTGGGTCGTTCGGCTGGCCGACGGCACCGACGAATCGCGGCGCCGAACCGAGCTCGCGCTCGACGTGCTGTGGCGCTATGTGCCGGAGCTGTTCGCCGCCGATGCGGTCGATGAGCGGGCACTGGCGGGCAAGCTCGGGCCGTCGCGCGCCGAACTCGCCGAGCCGTGGCGAGCCCAGATCACCGCGGTGTTCGACGAGGCCGGCCTGCAGGCGCCGGCGCCGTCGGCGTTCCGCAGCGCCGGCACCCAGGGGGTGCACACCGAACACATGGGCCGGCTGCTGGCCGAGATGCAGACGCTGCAGCGCAGCTACCCGGGCGGCGCGTGGTGAACACCAGCGCGCCAGCACGGTGCAGCGCCGAACAGACCGAGCGCCAAACCGCGGCCTGGCGCGTGCTCGACGGCGTGCTCGACCCCGAGGTGCCGGCGCTGTCGCTGACCGACCTCGGCATCGTGCGCGACGTGCGCCCGGGCGACGACGGCATCGAGGTCGTGCTGACGCCGACCTACAGCGGCTGCCCGGCCACCGAGGTCATCGAACGCAGCGTGATCGACGCGCTCGACGCCGCCGGGCTCGGGCCGGCGCGCGTGACGATGCAGCGTGCGCCGGCCTGGACCACCGACTGGATCAGCGCCGACGGCCGGCGCAAGCTGCGCGAGTACGGCATCGCGCCGCCGGGCCCGGTCGATCCTGCGCAAGGCGTCCCGGTGCGGCTGATGCGAAGGCGGCCGGTGGCCGTCGACTGTCCGCACTGCGGAAGCGCGCACACCGAGCAGCTGTCGGCCTTCGGCGCCACCGCGTGCAAGGCGCTGTACCGCTGCCTGGACTGCCGCGACCCGTTCGAGCACTTCAAGCCGATATGACGACGATGACCGACCGCCGCGGCGCGACGCGCACGCGCGAACAAGGCCTGCCATGACGAGCACGACGACGCCGCTGTTCAACCCCCTCCGCGTGCGCCGCATCGAGCCCGACACCGCCGAGGCGGTGATCGTCAGCTTCGACGTCCCGCCGGAACTGCGCCAGACGTATGCGTTCACGCAGGGTCAGTACCTGACGCTTCGAAAGTCGATCGACGGCCAGGACCTGCGCCGCTCCTACAGCATCTGCGCCGCGGTCGACGACGGTGAGCTGCGCGTCGGGGTGCGCAAGGTCGCAGGCGGTTTGTTCTCGAACTGGATCAACGAATCGCTGCGGCCCGGCGACACGATCGCGGTGATGGCGCCGCAGGGGCGTTTCTTCGTGCCGCTCGATCCGGCATCGCGCCGGCATCACGTCGGCATCGCCGGCGGCAGCGGGATCACGCCGATCCTGTCGATCCTGAAGACGGTGCTGGCGCGCGAACCGCACGCGCGCTGCTCGCTGATCTACGGCAACCGGATGCTCAGGTCCACGATGTTCAAGGAGGAGCTCGAGGACCTGAAGAACCGCCACCTGATGCGGTTGGCGCTGCACCACGTGTTCAGCGACGAGCCGACCGACGCGCCGCTGAACATGGGCCTGATGAACCGCGACAAGATCGCCGAGTTCCTCGCCAGCGTGGTGCCGGCAGCCTCTATCCACCACGCCTACGTCTGCGGCCCGTACATGATGAACGACGAGGCCGAGGCGGCGCTGCTGGCCGCCGGTGTGCCGGAAGACCGCATCCACATCGAGCGTTTCGGCGTCGCGCCACAGGCCGGCGGCGCGGTGATGCACCAGGCCGCACCGGGCGACGCCGAGACGGCGAAGATCGTCATCGTGCGCGACGGCATGCGCCGCGAGATCGACTTCCAGAAGGACCAGCCGAGCATCCTCGACGCCGCCAGCGCGGCCGGGCTCGAGGTGCCGTTCTCGTGCACCAGCGGCGTCTGCGGCACCTGCCGCGCCAAGCTGATCGAGGGCGAGGTGCGCATGGAGCGCAACTTCGCGCTCGACAAGGCGGAGGTGGCCAACGGCTTCGTGCTGACCTGCCAGGCGCACCCGGTGAGCGAACGGGTGGTGCTGTCGTTCGATGAACGCTGAGACCAGAGCGCGCGGGGGGTCGGCTTGCGGCCCGTTGCGGACGTTCGTCATGGTCTGCGGTGGGGGAAGTTCGGCGCTCACCGTCCGAGCGAGCCAAGGGCGGCGGGCACCCGCCCACTCCATGTCCCCCGGGCCGGGCTGCGCCCGCCCCTCCTCCTTTACTTGCGT
>JBDTUO010000295.1:0-4343 GCA_040007675.1 Rubrivivax sp. | reverse complement strand
CTTCACGCTGCCGGCCAGCCTGGCCGGCCTGCCCGGCATGAGCGTGCCGGCCGGCACCGGCCGCCACGCCATGCCGGTCGGGCTGCAGCTGATCGGCAACTACTTCCGCGAAGGCACGCTGCTGCACGCCGCGCACGCGCTGCAGCAGGCGAGCGACTTCCACCTGCGCCGCGCCCCCGCGGCACGGCCGCTATGAGCCCGGCGTCGCTCCCGCTCGTGCGCGGCTGGGAGGTCGTGATCGGGTTCGAGACCCACACCCAGCTGTCGACCGCGAGCAAGATCTTCAGCGGCGCGCCCACCACCTTCGGCGCGCCGCCGAACACCCAGGCCAGTGCGGTGGACCTGGCGCTGCCGGGCACGCTGCCGGTGCTCAACCGCGGCGCGGTCGAGCGCGCGATCCGCTTCGGGCTGGCGGTCGGTTCGCACATCGCGCCGGTGTCGATCTTCGCGCGCAAGAACTACTTCTATCCGGACCTGCCCAAGGGCTACCAGATCAGCCAGTACGAGATCCCGGTCGTGCAGGGTGGCGAGATGGCCTTCATGCATGGCGGCGTCGAGCGCCGCGTGCGGCTGGTGCGCGCGCACCTCGAAGAGGACGCCGGCAAGAGCCTGCACGAGGACTACCACGGCCAGAGCGGAATCGACCTCAACCGCGCCGGCATGCCGCTGCTGGAGATCGTCACCGAGCCCGACCTGCGCTCGAGCGGCGAGGCGGTCGATTACGCGCGCGCGCTGCACGCGCTGGTGGTCTGGCTCGGCATCTGCGACGGCAACATGCAGGAAGGCAGCTTCCGCTGCGATGCCAACGTGTCGGTGCGCCGGCCCGGCGGGCCGCTTGGCACGCGGCGCGAGATCAAGAACCTGAACAGCTTTCGCTTCCTGCAGCAGGCGATCGACTTCGAGGTCCAGTGGCAGATCGAGCGGCTCGAGGACGGGCTGCCGATCGTCCAGGCCACGGTGCTGTTCGACCCCGGCAATGGCGAGACACGCACGATGCGCAGCAAGGAAGACGCGCAGGACTACCGCTACTTTCCTGACCCCGACCTGCCGCCGCTGGTGATCGCACCCGAGTGGATCGAGCGCGTCCGCGCGGCAATGCCCGAACTGCCGGCCGCGATGGCGTCGCGCTTCCAGCGCGACGACGGGCTGCCGGCTGACGACGCCGCGATGATGACCGGCAGCCGCTCGATGGCGGCCTACTACGAGGCGACGCGCGACGCCGGCGCGGCGCCCAAGCTGGCCGCGAACTGGTTGATGGGCGAAATGACGAAGCGGCTGCACGCGCAGGGGCTGGAGCTCGGCGCGGCACCGGTAGCGCCGCCCACGCTGGCGCGCCTGATCCAGCGCGTGCAGGACGGCACCGTGTCCAACGCCGCGGCGCGTCAGGTGTTCGACGCCCTGTGGGAAGGCGCGGCCGACGACGTCGACGCGCTCATCGAGCAGCGGGGCCTGACGCAGATGAACGATGCCGGCGCGCTCGAGGCGATCGTCGACGCGGTGCTGGCCGCCAATCAGCGTTCGGTGCAGGAGTTCCGCGCCGGCAAGGACAAGGCATTCAACGCCCTCGTCGGCCAGGTCATGAAGGCCAGCCAGGGCAAGGCGAATCCGGCGCAGGCCGGCGAACTGCTGCGGCGCAAGCTCGCCGGGTGACCGGCGTTGCCCGGCGGCGCACCGCGCCGGAGGCTACGGGCGGCGGGCCTTGGTGTCGTCGGCGGCCGAGGCCACCGACCCCAGCGAGCCGGGTTCGGCGCCGGCCCAGAGCCGCTTCAGGCGCCCCAGTTCGACGTCGTAGAGCTTGTTGATGCGATCGAGCTCGGCTTCCTGCGTCTTCGTCGCCTGGCGCTGCGCCTGCATGGACGCCTCGTTGCCGTCGAGCTGCGCGCGCAGCGGCGCTGGCAGCGTGCGGCCGGCGTAGAACTCACTCTCGGTCAGCATCGGCCTGCGTTCGGCCTCGAGCTCGCTGACGCGCTGGGCCGAGGTCCGCATGGCTTCGCGCACGGTGTCGAGCGCCGCCTCGCGCGCCCGCTGGTGCGTCGTCTCGTCGGGAAAGCGCGCGATCAGGTGGCGGTCACGGCGCAAGGCTTCGGCGAGCGCAGCGCGCTGTTCGGCCTCCCGGCGATCGCGCAGGTCCCTGGCGGCTCGCTCGCCGGGCGTCAGCGCCGCCGGCACGATCATGCGCAGCGAGCCGTCGCGGTTGAGGATGCGCTGCTCCTGGCCCATGCACTCGGCAATCAGGCGGTCGGAGGTCATGCGTCGCCCATGAGCGTCGACGCAGCTGTAGATCATGCTGCCGGACGAGGCGCCAGTTGCGTTCTGCGCGGCGGCCACCGGGGCAAGCGCCACCAGCGACAACGCGACGAGGGCAGCCAGCCGGTGCGGAGCGTGATGCAGTGGTCGAATGGGGCTCATGGCCTGGGTCTACTCAGGTTCCGTAACGGTCGCGGTAGGCCTTCACCAGGGTGGCGGACCTCCGCAGCGAGGGATCCTGCCCGTTATCGAGATACTGCAGCAGGTCCTTGAGCGTCGCAATCGATGCAACACTCAATTTCATGTGTGTTGTCACGAACTGCACAGCCGACCACGGCACGTCGTGCCCGTCCTCGGTGGCGCGTTCCTGGCGGTCGAGCGCGATGGCGACGCCGCAGGGCAGCGCGCCGGCGGCCTCGATCAGCGCGACCGACTCTCGCACGGAGGTGCCGGCCGAGATCACGTCGTCGATGATCAGCACCCGCCCTCGCACCGGTGCGCCGACCAGCGTGCCGCCCTCCCCGTGGTCCTTGGCCTCCTTGCGGTTGTAGGCGTAGGGCACGTTGCGGCCGAGCCGCGCGAGCTCGATCGCGACCGCTGCGGCCAGCGTGATGCCCTTGTAGGCCGGGCCGAACAAGAGGTCGAACTCGAGCCCCGAGGACACCAGCCGACGGGCATAGAACGACGCGAGCCGCCCCAGCTTGGCGCCGTCGTCGAAGCCCCCGGCGTTGAAGAAATACGGCGACAGGCGGCCCGCCTTGGTCCGGAACTCGCCGAAGCGCAACACGCCAGCCTCGACCGCGAACTGCACGAACTCCTGCGCCAGCGGGTCGCTGCCCGGCGCCGCGGTAGGGTGTTGCTGCGGTTGCACTGTCATCTGTGGAGACCCTGCCTCGTGTCGGGAGTGCTCACGCCGAATGAACGTTGCGCAGCCGACCAGTCGTTCTGGACCGGGCCGCACCCAGCGGGCGCCGATTGTATGAGCCTGCACCTCGGCATTCGGTGGCAGCGGCACACGCCCCCTGCCACGCGGCGAAAATGCCGGCCTGTCTGCGACCCCGGGGGCGTTTCCGATGTTGAGAGTGATCACCGCGAACCTGAACGGCATCCGGTCAGCCGCGAACAAGGGCTTCTTCGACTGGCTGCCGCACCAGCAGGCCGGCGCCGTGGGCGTGCAGGAAGTCAAGGCCCAGCACGAGCACGTGCAAGGCGTGTTCTGCAGCCCGTGCGAAATGAAGGGCCACTTCCACTATGCCCAGAAGAAGGGCTATGCCGGCGTCGGCCTGTATACCCGGGAGGAGCCGAGCGACCTCATCACCGGCATCGGCGTGCCGGAGTTCGACGACGAGGGGCGCTGGATCGAGAAGCGCTTCGACAAGCCGGGCCGCAAGCTGAGCCTCATCAGTTGCTACTTCCCCAGCGGATCGAGCGGAGAGGAGCGGCAACAGGCCAAGTTCCGGTTTCTGGAGGCGATCTACCCGCACCTGCTCAAACTCAAGCGGCAGCGCGACTTCATATTGATGGGCGACATCAACATCGCGCACCAGCAGATCGATCTGAAGAACTGGAAGAGCAACCAGAAGAATTCAGGCTTCCTGCCCGCGGAGCGCGACTGGCTCACCAAGCTGTTCGGCAAGGCCGGGCTGGTCGACGTGCATCGCGCCCTGGACCCGGATGCCACCGAAGCGGCCTACACCTGGTGGAGCAATCGCGGCCAGGCGTGGGCAAAAAACGTCGGCTGGCGTCTCGACTACCAGATTGCGACCGCAGGAGTCGCCCGAACCGCGCGCGCGCTGTCGATCCACAAGGCGACACGCTTCAGCGACCACGCGCCGCTGACGATCGACTACGACTTCAAGCTCTAGTGCGGCGCGCTCGAAGTCATCGCACTGACGCGCCTGGCCGCTCAGGACTGCCGCTTCAGACGCTTGAGCAGCCAGTCTCCGCCGGCAGCTGTGAAGCAGCGCGCGACCCGTTGCGGACTGTCGCCGTTGGCCTTTCCCGCGCCCGCCGCAGCGCGCGCCGAGGGCAGCGCGTGCCTTTCCCCTGCATGTCCCCCGCCATCGGCCTGCGGCCGCTCGCTCCTCCTTTACTTC
>JBDTUO010000294.1:0-4379 GCA_040007675.1 Rubrivivax sp. | reverse complement strand
GGACGGTGGCTGCAGGAGCAGATGGGGTGGCAGGGGAGGAAGGACTCGAACCCTCGCATGTCGGAATCAAAATCCGATGCCTTGACCAACTTGGCGACTCCCCTACGCAGGACGCCGGCACAGCGCCGACGACCTCGAAACCGCTACTCAGTCCGCCCAGCCCCACAGCGGGTGCCGCGGCAGACTCCGGCACGTCCGGCCCACCCAGCCCGGCGCCGTTTCCGGCGCCGGCCCTGTCGCCGATGGGTGATCGGACACTCCGGCACTTGCGACCCTTGCGAACACGGCACTGCCGGAACCCGTCATGCGGCTGTTGCCGTGGCGGGCCTCGAGCCACCGGGCGGCTTGGGCCACCTCGGGGCACAGGCGCTCGGCCACCGGCTGGAGGTCGTTGCGACCATATCCGTCCATCAGCCCGAGCGCCTCATCCGGCAGACGCTGTGCGTCCTCAAGAGAGCCCGAGAGTATATCAGCGCGCCCGTCGCGCCGCAGACCCGGGTCCGAGAACACCGCCCGCGTCTCGATCGTGGCCGGCGGCTTGAGCACCGCGTACACGCGCGTCGGGAGCTCCACCGGCGTCAGCCGTTCGCCGATGCCCTCGACGAGCGCGTTGTGCCCACCGACGAAAAACGGTACGTCGGCCCCGAGCGGCGCCGCGAGCGCCAGCAGTCGCGCGCGCGGCCAGTCGAGGCCCCACAAGCGGTTCAGCGCCAGCAGGGTGGTGGCGGCATCGGAACTGCCGCCGCCCAGCCCGGCGCCCCAGGGCAGCCGTTTGTCGATCGACAGGTCGGCCCCGAAGGACGTGCCGCTGGCGCGCTGCAGCGCGTGTGCCGCGCGCAGACACAGGTCGTCAGCCGGCAGCGCCGGGCCCAGGTCATGCCGCTGCAGTCGGCCGTCGCTGCGGCGCTCGATGTGCAGCATGTCGCACCAGTCGATCAGCACGAACAGGGACTGCAGCAGGTGGTAGCCGTCGTCGCGCCGGCCGACGACGTGCAGGAACAGGTTGAGCTTGGCGGGCGCCGGCAGCTCGTACAGGCCCTGCAGTGCCATCGCCCGGTCAGTACGGCGCGTCGAGTCGAACGCGCAGCGCCACCTCGGGCGGCGCCACGCGGCGCGCCAGCAGCGCGCCATCGGCGCGGCGCGACAGGTCCAGCGACCAGCCGAGCTGATCGAAGCCCTGCGCCGTGGCGACGCTCGGCGCACCGGCCCAGGGTCGTCCATCGAGCCAGTCGGGCAGGGCCTGCAGAGGCAGCGGTTCGCCAAACGCCGCCTGTGCGAGCGCCGGGAGATCCGGGAACGGCTGCTCGCCGTGGCCGGCGTCGAGCACGGCCCGCCCCGGCGCCCAGCGGGCGGCCGCCAGTTGGGGGCCGATCGGGCTCGACAGGCGCAGCGTGCCTGCGGTGGCGTCACCGCGCAACTCGAACCCGGCGCTTAGCGCGTGCGCCGGGGCGTCACCCGCGGCGGCCACCTGCAGCGCGAGGCGCCCGCTGCGCACCGGCCCGGCGGCCGGCGGCGGCGCGGTGGCGCAGGCGGTGAGGAAGGCGGCCAGCAGCGCGGCGATGGCCCCCGCTGCCCAGGGCGCTGGCCGGCGTTCGGCAGCGCGGCCGGGCCTGCCGCCGCCAGACCCGCCGCGTGCACGCTCGACTCGCTGGCGCGCGCCGGCTGCGAGCGGGTGAATCACAGGCCGACCTGCAGCCGGGCGAGCGTCTCGCGCAGGACCTCGTTGGCGTTGTCGCGCGACTGCGCCTGGCGCCAGATGCGCATCGCCTCGTCGCGTTGACCGCTGGCCCAAAGCACTTCGCCGAGGTGGGCACCGATCTCGGTGTCGGGGCGCGTGGTCCACGCCATGCGCAGCAGGCGCAGCGCCTCGTCGTGGTTGCCGAGCCGGTACTCGGCCCAGCCGAGGCTGTCGGTGATGAACGGATCGCCCGGCTGCAGCTCGAGCGCACGCTGTATCAGCGCGCGCGCTTCCGGCAGCCGCTGGCCGCGGTCGGCAAGCGAATACCCGAGCGCGTTGTGCGCGTGTCCGTGATCGGGCTTGAGCTCGATCACCCGACGCAGCAGGCGTTCCATGTCGTCGAGGCGATCCGCCTTCTCGGCCATCATCGCCTGCTCGTACAACAGGTCGGTGTCGTCCGGGAACCGCGCGACGGCGACGCCGAAGGCCTCGTACGAAGCCGGCCAGCGTTTGACGTCGCGCAGCAACTCGGCCTCGGCGACGAGCTTGGCGCGTGCGTCTTCGGGGCTGCGCTCCGGCACCCGGCGCAGCGACGCGACGGCGGCGTCGACCTGGCCCTGGCGCGCGAGGATCAGCGCCCGACGCGTCTGCACCTCGAGCGCTCGCCTCGGGTCGTCGATGCGCGCCAGCCAGCGTTCGGCGCCGGCGTAGTCACGGCGCTGCTCGGCCACCTGGGCCAGCAACAGCCAGGCCTGAACGCGGCCGGCCGCCGCGCCGGAGGTGTCCTCGTCGCCGGCCGGGTCGGCGGTCGCCGGCGCCGCGGAGGCGGCCGAGGCGGCGGCGGGTGCCGCGGGCGCCGGCGCGGCGTCGGTGAGTTCGATGAAGCGCAGCAGCGCCGCCTCGGCTTCGGGCAGCCGCTTCAGCTCGAGCTGCAGCGCACCGAGCGTCAGATACGGCGGCGCGACGTCGGCTTGTGCGCGGGTGGCGATCTCGAGCTGCGCGACCGCGTCCGCATAACGCTGGGCGACCGCCAGTGTGCGCACGTAGGCCAGCCGCAGTGCCGGGTCGGCGCCCGGCCGCTGGAGGTGCCGCTGCACGATGGCTTCGGCCTGCGGCCGCTGCGCCAGCAGCTCTAGCGACAGCAGCGCGGGTCCGGGCGCCGTCGGGTCGGCAACCGACGCCCGCTCGGCCAGCGCCAGCGCGCGATCAGGGTCGCCGGCTGCGAGCCAGCTGCGGCCCAGCGCCACCACCGCCGCGGCACGGGTGGCCTCGGCGTCGATCTCGGGCTGCAGCACCTGCTCGAGCAACAACGCAGTCTGGCGCTTGTCGCTGGCGCGCTCGAACAGGCGCGGCAACGCCGTGATGAGCCCGTTGCGCTCGGAGGCCGGGGTGCGGTCGAGCAGCGCGCGCAGCGTCGGGGCGGCGGCGTCGAGCTTGTTCAGCACCGCCATGATCTGCAACTCGAGCCGCAGCGGCTCGGCAGAAGTGGGCAGCGCCTCGCGCCAGGCCGCGGTTGCCGCCAGCGCCTCGTTGCCGGCACGCGCCTGCAGCGCGATGTCCATCGCCCGCCGGAACAGCAGCGGGTCCCGCGTGCGACGCGCGGCGTCGATGAAGGCCTGGTACGCCGTGCCGGGGTCACCCCCACGCAAATGCATCTCGCCGATCAGCAACTGATAGAACAGCGCGGCGTCGAGCGCGGAGTGGGTCGGCGCTTCGGGGTCGGTGTCGACGGTCGCCGCCGGCACCGGCGCGGCGCCGGCGGCGACCGCAGCGGCCACCAGTGTGAAGGCGGCAGCGCCGCGGCACCAGCGCAGGAACGGGGACATCGAGGCTCCAGGGCAGCGGAAAGTCATTCTCACATAATGGGTTGATGCCTGAGCTGCCCGAGGTCGAGGTCACGCGACGCAGCATCGACGAACCGCTGCGCGGTGCGGAGGTGGTCTCGGCGCGGCTGGGCAAACCGCTGCGCTGGCCGCTCGGCGTGCCGGCGCAGCAACTGGTCGGGCTGCGGCTGGGGTCGACGCAGCGGCGCGGCAAGTACCTGTGGCTGCCGCTGGACGGACCTGACGGTCGCGGCGGCGGCTTGTTGATGCACCTTGGCATGTCGGGATCGCTGGCGCTGCACCGGTCGGCCGGCGAGCCCGGGCCGCACGACCACTTCGACCTCGGGACGAGCCGGGGCACCTTGCGGCTCACCGACCCGCGCCGCTTCGGCGCCGTGCTGTGGTCCGCGTCGCTCGGCAGCGACCCAGCTGCGCGGTTGTTGGCGGGTCTCGGACATGAGCCCTTCGACGCCGCTCTGACGCCAGAGTTCCTGCACGCCCGGCTGCGTCGCCGTCGCGCACCGATCAAGCAGGTGCTGCTGGCCGGTGACGTCGTCGTCGGTGCCGGCAACATCTACGCCTGCGAGGCGCTGCACGCCGCCGGCATCCACCCGGCGCTGCGAGCCGATCGCCTGAGCCGGCCACGTGCCGCCCGTTTGCTGGCGGCGCTGCGCGGCACCCTCGAGCGCGCACTCGCCGTCGGCGGCACGACGCTGCGGGACTTTCGCGACGCCCACGGCATGGCCGGCGCCTTCCAGGCCGAGGCCGCCGTCTACGGTCGCGCTGGCCAGCCGTGCGGCCGTTGCGGCGGTCTCGTGCGCCGCATCGTCCAGGGCCAGCGCGCGACCTACTTCTGCCCGGCCTGCCAGCGTCGCTAG
>JBDTUO010000293.1:0-4379 GCA_040007675.1 Rubrivivax sp. | reverse complement strand
GCTCGTTCATCAGGCGCAGGATGGCGGCCTGGTTGGCGTCGTTGACGCGCTTGGCTTCCTGCTCCTGGCGCTCGGCCTCGACGCGCTGGTCTTCGGCCACACCGGCACGCGCGGTCTGGTCGTGCACGAACAGGCGCAACAACCCGATGCCCCCCGCGGCCAGCAGCAGCAGCGCGAGCAGGCCGGCCGGAACGATGCCGGCGCCACGCCCGCCGGCAACGGTCAGCCGCTGCTGCAGCGTGTCGAGCCCGCGCCGCAGCGGTTCACTGTCGGCCAGGATCGCGCTCTGGGCCTCGCGGGCACCGACGAGCGCCTGCAGGTTGGACAGGATCGCCCCCGCCTGCGCGCGGGTCTGCTCGTACTGCGAGATCAGCTGCGCCAACGCCTGCCTGGCCTGCGGTTCGCGCGTCGGGTTCAGCCGCAGCTCGGGGTTGCCGGTGTCCAGCCCTTCGGAAAGCTCGCGAAAGGTGTTCAGGTCCTTGCCGAGCAGGAACACCGCCTCGGGGCTCACGCCCTCTATCGTCAGGAACTCGTTGGCGCTCTTGCCGATGCGCTGCGTCAGCATCACCAGCTGCCCGACCGCGTTCAGCTCGGCCGCCGACGCGCCCTGCTGCTGCTTCAGCGATGCCAGCGTCTCGGCCGACTCGAGCAGGTCCGACGACTGGCGGTTGATCGCGCGCAGCGCCTGGTTCACCTGCGTCAGCGTCTTTTCCTGCGCCAGCACGAGGCGTGCGTTCTTCTCCGCACGATCGACCAGCGGCAGCATCGGGTCGACAAGCTCCTGCAGCGAGTCGGGGACGGCAGGCGCGTCGCCGCTGCCATCCTTGAGCGAACGCACGTTGCCGGCCAGGATCGCGGCGCTCTCGCGCACCTCGACGAAGGCCGGGCCGCTGCCCACCAGCGCCTGCGAGATCGACTTCGCCAGCCGCTGCGATTGGGTCTGCGCGCGGCCGGCGGCGTCGACCTGCGCGGCGCTGCGGTCGCTCGCGCGCAACGCCAGGAAGACCACCGCCACCATCAGCACCAGGCCGGCGATGAACACGCCCAGCACGATGCGCTGCTGCACGTCGGTCGCCAGACCGGAGATGAGCGGCAGGCCGGTCGAGTCGTCGTTGTCGTCGTCGTCGGACGCCGGGCCGTCCTGGCGCGTCTCGTGGAACTCCTGGGCGAGCTCCGACGGCGCCGCTTCGGAGATGATGGTCGACTCGGCCAGCGCGTCGCGGCCGCCGGCACCGCGCAGGCGCACGGTCTGCGTCATGGGATTGAGGTCGGCCTCGAGCTCGTCGAAAGGCACGGGCGGAACCGAGTCGGTCGCGGAGTCGGCGCGCGACTTGCCGGTGATCCTGTCCAGGAAACTCATGTCGTCCTCTCGGGGCGGTCTGTGCGGTGAATGTCGGAGGGAGGCGTCAGCCGGCGATGCCGAGGAACTGCGGGTGAGCGGCCAGCGCCGCCAGATCGATCTCCTGCCAGCGCCGGCCACCGGCGTCGCGCCAGGCCTGGGGCGCGAACGCCGGCCGCTCGCCGCCGTGACCCGCCGGCTCCGGCTGGAGCTGGGTCGCGTTGCGCAGCCCCGCCAGACGGTCGACCAGCAGCGCGCAGTGACTGCCGAGCGCCGGGTTCAAGGCCAGCACGCGCGCCTGGTCACGCATCGGTTCGGTTTCCCGGTGCGCGCTGCGCAGCCCCAGGAACGCCGCGAGGTCGGCCACGCCGTGCAGCCGACCGCGCAGGTTGGCGACGCCTATGAACCAGGGCCGTGTGTGCGGCACCGGCAGCAGCGTCGGCACGGAGAAGATTTCGCCCGCGGTGGCGAGCGGGAACAACAGCCCCTGGTGTTCACACTCGACCGCGAGCCAGGCCGCGGGGGCCTCGGTGCCCTGAACCGACTGCAGCCGCTCGGCCAGACGGGCGTGCAGCTCGCGCAGCGCTTGGCGATTGGCCATCGGTTCGTGTCTGGGGGGCAGCGGACGAGAGCAGGCAGGCAGCCGATCAGGCCTTGTCGAAGGCCTGGATCTTGGCGAACAGCGCGTCGGCGTCGACCGGCTTGACGATGTAGTCGCGCGCGCCCTGACGCATGCCCCAGACGCGGTCGGTTTCCTGGTTCTTGCTCGTGCACATGATCACCGGCACACCCGACCAGCGCGGATCGCGCGTGATCGTGCGGGTGAGCTGGAAACCGTTCTGCCCTGGCATCACCACGTCCATCAGGATCAGGTCGGGCGTGTGCTCACCCAGGCGCCGCAGCGCCTCGTCGCCGTTCTCGGCCGTGCGCACCGCGTAACCCTTCTTGCCGAGCAGCGCCGACAGGTGGTGCAACTCGGTCTTCGAGTCGTCGACGACCAGGATGTTGTGGATCGGCATGCGGCGGGCTTCCTCGGATCGATCAGGGGGGCGGCGGTGCGGGCAGCGGCGCGTCGTGTCAGGCGGCCGGGACGCTGCGGTAGCTCTCCACCGCACGCAACAGCTGTTCTTTGGTGAACGGTTTGGTCAGGTAGTCCTGCGAGCCGACCATGCGGCCGCGCGCCTTGTCGAACAGCCCGTCCTTGGACGACAGCATGATCACCGGCAGGTGCGCGAAACGCGGGTTGCGCTTGATGATCGCGCAGGTCTGGTAGCCGTCCAGCCGCGGCATCAGGATGTCGCAGAAGATCAACTCCGGCGCGTGGTCATTGACCTTCGCCAGGGCGTCGAAGCCGTCCTCCGCGAGCACGACCTCGTGCCCGCCCTGGCGCAGGAAGATCTCCGCGCTGCGGCGAATCGTGTTGCTGTCGTCGATGACGAGCACGCGTGCGCCGGCAGCAGCCTCGGCCAGGTCGGAGATGGCAGCTTCCACGAACTCGCTCCTTGTTCAGCGACGTCGACGTCTGTGTCGCGCAAGACGCCTCAGTCTGCCGCGCGCGGGAGACCGCGAACGGTCGATAAGGGCGTCAGATCTGGACCATCTCGAAGTCCTCTTTGCGGGCGCCGCACTCGGGACAGGTCCAGTTCATCGGCACGTCTTCCCAGCGCGTGCCGGGTGCGATGCCGTGTTCGGCGTCACCCGCCGCCTCGTCGTAGATCCAGCCGCAGATCAGGCACATCCAGCTACGAGGGTCGCTCACGATACGGGGGCGTCAGATCACTACAATGGAGATCGATTGTAGCGATCGCATTCGGCGGAAAAACAAGGACTTGTGAGCACATACGCAACACTCCTCATCTTTCGCTGGAACTTACGCCCCGCCCCGCGGCCCCTCGATCGCCCACCAGGCCGCCCGCCGGTCCGGCCCCGCCCAGGACGCCCCATGACCCCCGACCCCCAACCGGTCCTCGACCCGAACGACCCCACCCAGGAGGCGCCGTCCCCGGCCTGCGTGCTGTGCTTCAACGCGAGCGACCCGAGCGGCGCGGGCGGCCTGGCGGCCGACGTGGCCGCGGTTTCGGCGATGGGCGCACATGCGTTGCCGGTCGTCGCCTCGTTGGTGATGCGCGACACCGCCGAGGTCTTCGACCAGCACCCGATCGAGCCCGATGCGGTCGTCGAACAGGCGCGCAGCATCCTCGAGGATGTCACCGTCGCCGGCTTCAAGGTCGGCTTCCTCGGCAGCGCGGACACCGTGGCAGCGGTGGCGGAGGTGCTGTCGGACTACGCCGACATTCCGCTCGTGGCCTACCTGCCCGGCCTGTCGTGGCTGGACGACGACCAGTTGCAGCCGTACCTGGAGGCATTCCGCGAACTGATCCTGCCGGCGACCGAAGTGCTGGTCGGCAACCACCAGACATTGACCGACTTCCTGCTGCCCGAATGGGACCAGGAACGGCCGGCATCGCCGCGTGAACTGGCGGTGGCGGCCGGCGAACACGGCACCCGCTACGTGCTCGTCACCGGCGTGATGCTGGCGAGCAAGGGCACCGAGCAGTTCATCGACAACGTGCTGGCGTCGCCACAGGGCGCGCTGACGGGCGAGAAGTTCGAGCGCTTCGACGCCGCCTTCGTCGGCAGCGGCGACACGCTCGCTGCCGCACTGGCCGCGCTGCTGGCAGCCGGCAGCGAACTGCAGGCCGCCGTCGGCGAGGCGCTGTCGTTCCTCGACCAGAGCCTCGACTCTGGCTTCCGCCCGGGCATGGGCAACATCGTGCCGGACCGCTTCTTCTGGGCCCTGCCGGCCGACGACGAGGCGGGCGAGGAGGACAACGGCGGCACTCCGATCGGTGGCGAAGGCGACGAGCCCGGCCCGGCGCCGGACGACGCTCAACCCCAGCGTGGAGCGCCGCGGCGTGTCCATTGACGAGGTCGTAGGCCTCGACGGCCGCAATGCGGCAGCCTTCGCGCGCGCGCAGCGGGTCATCCCCGGCGGCGTCAACTCGCCGGTGCGCGCCTTCCGCGCCGTCGGTGGCACGCC